>JAHELS010000437.1 GCA_024644085.1 Rhodopirellula sp. | reverse complement strand
AGGCCATCGCGAGAACTGGCGGCGAGACTCTTGTACTCGCTAGCGGGACATCCGGCAGACTCTCGGGGAACGCCGGCTCTTCCGGCCGCTGCATCGAGCCAGCACTGATATCGAACGTCACCTCGCGAAGATTCGATTTGCCGCCAGCGTTTGCAATCAAGCCGCCCGCAATCCACTCACGGATCGTCTTGAGATCTGCATCAGCCAGTTTCGGCTTTTCCGGCGGCATGGCCGGATAGTCTTCGTGATGAGTGACAGACAGATAAAGCGGACTCGAATCGGGAAGCCCGGCTTTCAGCACGCTGCCACCGGACGAGCCGGCCAGCGCGGCTTTGCTCGAACTGAGGTCGAGTCCGGCTTCGCTCGCATCCGCGTTGTGGCAACCGACGCAGTGTTTTTTGAAGATTGGCAAGACGTGGTCCTGAAAGTTCGGCGACGCAGCTGTCAGGGGGGAGTAGGGGAGTAGAGAGATGGGGAGTAGGGAGAAAAGGAATACTGATAACGCCCCCGATTGCGATCGTTTTTGTTTGTTTGTTCTCATGTTTGGTGTTCCCGTAATTGCTGAATCGTTCTCCCCAACTCTCTACTCCCCTACTCCGCCGTCAGTGGTTGAGAAGGAACTCGGACGAATTAAGCAGCCCCCAGAGCACGCCGTCGTTCCACGTTTTCCACACCCGGCCATCCTTTTGCGTTGCGGGTGGCATGGTTGACTGAATGACTTCCCACTCCGTATCGTCCGGGGTTCGCGTCAGGCAGCGAATGTAGAGCCGGTTCACGATCTCACGTGGATTATCTGGGTGCTCGTTCATGAGGGTGGCGATCAGTTTCGTCTCCCGTTGCAAGGCGCGGTGGATCGTGCTGCCGTTGACCAGGTGCAACGCTTGGGAAATGCTGAGTTCGCAACTGGTTTCGGAATCATTGACACTGGCACGGCGCGACTGGCCGAAAGTGGCAAAGAAGTAGGAGTTGTAGTTGTCGCCCGCGCCGCCGGCGTAGAGGTCGATCGCTTTGGTTCTGGTTGAGCGGCGGATTCTCGGAGTGTTTCCCATCGCCAGGTTCATGCAGTCGAAGAGCACGTCGGCCCGCGGGCGACGCAGTTGGGCGTGAGAGAAGAACTCCGAGTCGTTCTGATTGGATGGCGTGGTTGTGGCCGTGGCCTGGTAGGTGTTGGACAGGCAGATGTCACGAACCATTCGGCTGAGCCGGTAACCATGATCCTCTGCCAATCTGCGCCCCAACTCCTTGAGTAGCGATCCATTACTTGGCGGGTTGCTGATTCGCACGTCGTCGATCGGATCGACGATTCCGCGTCCAAAGAAATGATCCCACGTGCGGTTGGCAAGGTTCTCGCGAAAGAGTTTGTTGTCTTTGCTGGTCATCCAGGCCGCCAGTGCCTGACGCGGCGATTGGCTTTCCAGGTCCGGGGCGCTGCCGCCCAGGAATTGGTGAGGCATGGTGCGTCCGTCCAGGCGGTGCTCGGCCAAAGGCGCGTTCGGATTCGTGGTAAAGAGTGTTTCGGATATGATGCGTCCGTGCTTACGCCTCAGACCGGTGAAAAAGGAAGTCCAAGCGTAGTAGTCGTCCATCGTCCAGCGATCGAATGGATGGTTGTGACATTCGGCACATTGCGTCTGAATACCCAAGGTGATTTGCGCCACGTTTTGCCCGATCACATGCGGCGGCTTGTTGCCCTGAACGATCATGTTAAAAAAGTTCGAGGGTGGATTCTGCAAGCTCGAGCCCGACGTGGTCACCAATTCGTGGAACAGTTCGTCGAGCGGCCGGTCTGCAATAAACTGGTCACGCAGCCATTTGAAGTATCCGGCACCGATCTTGGGAGCCGTGCCAAAGCCGACGTTGGTGTCCGTTTTAATTCGTAGCCACTCGCCCCATTTGGCGGTCCAAAGCTCGCCGAAATCTTCGCGCGAAATCAGATCGTCAATCAACTTGGTGCGTTTGTCGGGGTCTTCCGAATCTACGAACGCGCGGTATTCGTCCTCGGTGGGCAGCATGCCCGTCACGTCGATGGTGACGCGGCGGAGAAAGTCTTCGTCGGAACAGAGGCCGGACGGATGAATCCGGAGCTTCTTCAGCTTTTCGTAAACGAGTTCGTCGATGTAATTGGCCGGAGCAGCCGGATTCCATTCGAACTCGTCGGACTCGGGCAGAATGAACACTTCGCTTCCCTGCGTGAAGCGGCTGAACCGGGCAAACACGTGGGCACCGCCCGCCCGCTTAGGTGAAACCACACCCGAATTGTCGATCGCGACGACGCCTTCGTTGCTGGAAAGGTAGAGGCTCCACTGCGTGACGTCGCGTTCCGAGCCATCGGTATAGGTGGCGATGACTTTCGTCGGCACGCTGCCGGCCGGTTTCGAAAACTCGATCGCCGGCGGCTCCATGCGGATGCCTTTGACCTCGGGCGTTGACTCGGGATCGCGCGGAGCCCCCGCAGCGATCCAGTCGTGAATGATGCGAAAAGCCTCATCCTCGTCCGTAAACAGTTCGCCGCCAGTGTGCGCCACGTTTCCGACGGCCTTTTGTAATAAGAGGCTCTCCGCCGGGGCCGCGAGGTTGATACGTCTCCCCGGATGTTCCTCCAGCAGCCGGTAGTGATCTCCTTCCGGGTCGTAACCGAATAGGGACAGCATGAAGCCGTCTTTGCCGCGAGCCGCTCCGTGACAGTCTCCCGCGTTGCACCCGTGACGCATGAAGACGGGCATGACGTCGTTTTTGAAACTGGGAGCTTCCTCGGCAACGGCTGCCTGAGCGAGGATCAACGTCAGAAGGGAAAGGAACGCGGTTTTCATGTGCATGTTCATTTTCATTTCTTCGCTTCGTCAATACGCACGACCGCGATGCCCGAGGTTTGCTTGATCAGTTGACCATCAACCTCGACCGCAATCTCGCAGGTGATGTTTTCGTGCTGCCCGACCAAGCAGTCCTTGGTCACGCTGACCGGAAAACGCACCGTTTTGTCTCCGGGGCGAATCGTCACACCATCCTTCGCTGCCATTCCGCGTGGCAGCCGCAAGAGCGTGGCCTGCGCGGTACCGGGTAAGGGACGTAGTTCGGTAATTGCGGCGACTAATTCGCCGGTCGTTTCCTGCGCGAGCGCGGTTCGTTCAAACGTAATGTCCAGATACGGTTCGGCCAC
>JAHELS010000029.1 GCA_024644085.1 Rhodopirellula sp. | reverse complement strand
AAGATGATCGACCTGGGTCGGTGGCTCGAGGAAGAGATCGGTCTTCCGCACGAAGGTGGGCCGACGAAAAATGAAGTGATCGAGGATCACTCCACCGATTCCGATCGTGATCCGTACTAGGTACTGCCGCGCACTCCTTTCGTGCCATCGGTGCCGCGAGCCCCGGACAGGGCACAGCCGGAAAGGGCACAACCGGACACTGGTAGCTGGTAGCTGGGGCTGTGGGACGTGGGCGGGAAATGGCCCCGGACCGCCCTGGGATCCAGCCGCATCGCTTGTGATCGCACCCCCGACATCGGCTTTGGGCTCTGTTTTTGATCTGCAGCGGCACTCGTGAATTCCGCTAAAAACCGGTCACCCGCAGTGGTTCCCGGCCCAATGCCACTCAACGTCTCTTTACAGACCACCGTTTCGGGGCGAAACTGAGGCCCTCAAAAACCAGCCGAAACCTTTCCCTCACAACCGTGGGAAAGGTTTTCTTTTTTTGGCCAGCAGTATCGATCTTGATCGAGTACGCCAAGCGAGAAAGGTTCATTAGCGATGATTGATTCAGTGCCCATGACCAGGGACGGTTACAACAAGATCAAGGCTGAGATCAATCGGCTCGAAAACGAAGAGTTGCCGAAGATCACCGAGAAAATTGCCGAAGCGCGCGCCGAGGGCGACCTCAAGGAAAACGCCGAGTATCACGCCCAGAGGGAGAACCAGGGCATGATGATGGCAAAGATCAACGAGCTGAAAGACAAGATCGCGCGAGCATCCATCGTTGACCCCTCGCAATTGCCCAAGGACGAAGTCGTTTTTGGTTGCACCGTGACGGTCGAGGATGTGGCGTACGGAGACGAAGAACAATTCACGCTCGTCGGTGCCGGAGAAGAGGACTACGACTCGGGAAAAATTCTCGTGACGAGCCCCTTCGGCCAAGGCTTGATCGGCAAAAAAGTCGGAGAGACCGCCGAGGTCGAAGTCCCGGCCGGAAAGTTGCAGTTCAAGATTCTGAAAATCGAGTTTGTTGGTTGAACCTGACCATTCCGCTCATTCTCTCCATACGCGATGAATTCCACTTGTGACGGACGCTCCCGAAACCGATCGGCCGGAAACCGAATCAGCATCCGACGACCAGGGTCCCGGGTGCATGCCGGCCATCCTTGCCGCCACGGCGTTGATGGGGATTGTTGGATTCGTCGTCTGTGCCTTTTCGACCTGGTTGTTGTTCCAAAAACGAACTGAATTGGCAGTCCGGACGCTGCGTGGCACCTACATTGCCGAAATTGAACAGAGCTTGCTCGATCCGCGAACCAAGAAGGCTGTGCTAACGGAAGTCGAAAGCCTCGCCGAAGACCTCGAGGCGGGCAAGTACGAAAACTGGCAGGCCGCCGGTATCATGCAGCGCCTGCAACGCTTACCGGTGATCCAGTGGGGTGAGATTCAGGCGATCGAAGCGTTCTTGAAAAAGGAATCCCCGGACGGCGCGGACGTTGACTCGCTACGTCAACTCTCACGGGTCAAGCGTGCGGTCGAACTCGGTAACGTCACATCTTTTGATTTCCAGGACGTCCTCGGGCCGGTTCGCCAGGCGGATGAAAGCCCTCGCGGATACAGTCTTCTGCAACCGCTCGAACAGACGAAGGTCGACGACGTGATCCATCGGGCGAGGTTGCTGGCCGATCGTGCCGAGGTTCCCGACGAGTTGTTCGAGGATGTAAAAATCGACGCAATTGTGCGACGAGAAATCGAGCGTGGTGCCCGCGAGGGAACCTACTAGCGCATTGCCCGTTGGACTAACTTTCGTTGGGGAAAATGGTGGTCGCACCGCGAAAAGTCGTTGTTGTCGGTGCGGGACCGGGTGGGTTGGCCGCGGCGATGCAGCTAGCCGGCGCCGGTTGTGATGTCACGTTGCTTGAACGACGCGATCGTGTCGGCGGGCGTACCTCGTCGATCGAGATCGACGGCTTCCGGTTTGATTGTGGGCCAACATTTTTTCTCTATCCGCGAGTTCTGACGGAGATATTCCGCTCGGTCGGCAGGGATCTGATGCGCGAGGTGCCGATGGTGCGTCTCGATCCACAGTATCGGTTGACCTTTGGTGGCGGCGGCGTATTGGATTGCACGAGGGATGTCGACGCGATGGATCGCCAGATCGCCCGCTTTGCGCCGCAGGATGTTGGTGCCTTACAGCGGTATCTCGACGACAACCGGGTCAAGTTGGAAAAGTTTCGCCCGATTCTCGAGTCACCCTTCAGTTCCATTGTCGATCTGCTGCGGCCGTCGGTTTTGGCAGCCGTGAAGCATTTGCATCCGTTGCGGTCGCTCGGCGGTGAACTCGAACGATACTTTAGCGATCCGCGGCTGGTCATTGCGTTTGCGTTTCAATCCAAGTACCTCGGAATGTCGCCGTTCCGGTGTCCCAGCCTGTTTAGCATCCTCTCGTTTCTCGAATACGAACACGGGGTTTGGCATCCCGAGGGGGGCTGTGGTCGAGTCAGCGAGCGGATGGCAGATATCGCACGGGAAATGGGTGTGACGGTTCGCCTGAATGAACCTGTCACCTCAGTCACGATGTGCGGCCGACGCTTAGAAGCGGTTCAAACCAGCGCTGACCACTATGAGGCGGACGCCTTTGTCGTCAACGCCGACTTCGCGGACTGGATTTCGAAAACGATTCCCAATCACAACCGGCGTCGATGGAGTGACGAAAAGCTGAGCCAGAAAAAGTATTCCTGCAGCACCTTCATGCTTTACCTGGGGATCGAGGGCATCTACGACCAATTGCCCCATCACAACATTCACATCAGCCGCGACTACGAAAGCAACCTGCGTGAGATCGAACATGAACATGTGCTGAGCGAAGATCCGTCATTTTATCTCCAGAACGCGAGCGTGACCGATGTGACGCTCGCGCCGGCGGGTCACAGCTCGCTGTACGTTCTGGTCCCCGTTACGCACCAGCACAACAATGTCGATTGGTCGGTCGAATCAGACAGGTACCGCGAGCTGATCCTCGACAAACTTTGCGAGATCGGAATCAATGACATTCGCAGTCGCATCCGTGTCGAGCACCGTATTACCCCGGCCGATTGGCAAGATCAGTATGCGATCTATCGGGGAGCAACATTCAACCTCGCGCATAACCTCGGCCAAATGTTGCACAAGCGGCCCCACAATCGATTCGAAGAAATCGACGGACTCTACCTCGTCGGTGGTGGCACGCATCCGGGCAGCGGATTGCCAGTGATTTACGAATCGAGCCGCATCACCAGCCGGTTATTGCTTCAGGATCTCGGACTCGACACGTCCTTCATCGACGAGGCGACCAGCGGCCGTGAACAGCCCTTCGGGTCCGATGCGTCGAGTCAGTGCGCCGTCGGAACAACCGCGGATTAACGGTTTCGGTCCCAGACGCTTCTGAGCACTATTTCAGTTCGCGGTGCTCGTTGGGTTCAGCATCGAGGCGGCGAATCGAGATGTCGCGAAACCAAACCACCTGGCCGTGGTTTTGAAATCCAATGCGACCCCTCCGGGGCAAATCCTTGAGTGCCGTCTTGAACTTGTTCTCAGTTCCGTCGGGATTCTTGTTGGCGGTGTCCCAGTGGTCGATGTTGACTTCGTTGACCACTTGCCCGTTGATTTCAACGCGCATGTGCGGGCCGTCGCATGTCAGTTTCAAATTGTTCCACTGCCCCGTTGGTTTCGCCGGATCCGCGATTGCCGCTTGACAGTCATAGAAAGCGCCGTTGAGGTTCTTGGGATCTTTCTTGCCTTTGGCTTTTTGGTATCCGAGATCATCGATCAACTGAATCTCGAATCCACCCTGAACTGGGTTATCGGGATCGGTGCGAAAGAAGACACCGCTGTTGGCACTTTCGGAGAGTGTGTAGTCGAGCGTCAACTCAAAGTTGTCGAAATTCTCGCGGGTCCATAGGTAACCCATTCCCTTCGTACGTACCTGGCCGTTTTTCTGGCGGACCTCTTCCATTCGGCAACTGAGGGATCCGTCGTCCTCGATGACCCAGGCACCGTCGCGGAACTCCCAGTGATCGGTGTTCGAGCCATCAAACAGGACTTCGCTCTCGCCCGCGCACACCACCGAGGCGATTGCAACAAGCCCGACGCAATTCAGAACAACTCGCAGCATGATCGGAACCGTTTGTTAAAGTTTTTCATTCGTGAGATGACGCGTCGCATCCCGCTTCGTTTTCTTTTCGAGGTTTTTCCGTAAAGCGTCCGCCAGGTCGATTCCCGATTGATTGGCAAGGCATATCGTCACGAACAAGACATCGGCCAACTCATCGGCCAGGTCGCCCGGGGATTCGCCCGCCTTGCACGATTGCTCGCCGCAGGTGCGCGACAAGATTCGTGCGACCTCGCCGACTTCCTCGACAAGTTGCGCAAGATTTGTCATCTCATCGAAGTACCGCACCCCGACCGAATGGATCCAGTGGTCCACCTGGGCCTGGGCTTCGCGGATCGTAATCGACGAGTTGTCCGGAAGGTCGGTCATTGGGCAAGCAAAAGATAGGTGCCGCTTTTTCCAGCAACGGCGATATCCGTTTTATCATCGCCGTTCAAATCGGTGGTGACAATTTGAAGCCCGCAACCGACATGCCCTTCATCGATTGTGTAGCGCGTGAACTCCTTTGCCTTGGGATCCCATTGGTAGTAGTACAGGCAGGGCATTTCCATGCCGCCGGGATCCCGACCGTTGTGACCAAAGTATCGTTTGCCCGTGATCAATTCGCCACTTCCATCCCCATCGAGATCTCGCCACGCAAGCGTATGAGGCTGGCTGTAGCTGCGATCGATCTCGTGCTCGGCCCATTGGATCTTTCCGTTTTCGTCTCGACCGTTGTTTTGCCACCAGAACAACCCGTAGTCATGACCGTTGCCGATGATTAAGTCGCCGTCGCCATCTTTATCCAGGTCGGTGACGATCATCGGTACGCTGGCATGCAGGTCCCAGTGGCGATGGAACTTCCATGGTTGTCCCCAGGGATTATCGTCCGGTTGCTCATACCAACCTTGGCCAGCGAGCACATCCGTGCGTCCATCACCGCTGATGTCGCCCACCGCCAATCCGTGTCCGTTGCCCTTCTCACCGAGTTGGTGCGGCACCATTTCACAGATCGCACCGCCGTCGGGCGACGCTTTCTTTTCTCCGTCCGATGGCGAGCCCTCGGGTTTGTCGACCAGCCGCCAAATCACCATCGGGACGTCCTTGAGCCAACTGTTGACAATCCACTCCGGCCGACCGTCACCGTCGATGTCGTGCATGAGTTGGCCTTCGTTGGCGGTGTTGCCGGTATCGACCAGCAATCTCTGGGGCCAAAGTTTGCCAAGTCGTAACGCTTCGTCGCCCGGGTTCTCGTACCAATAAACTTCCGTCGGCTTGAACGACCCGGCGATTACGTCCAATCGTCCGTCACCATTGATGTCAAAGAGGTAGTCGCCATTGCTTTCCACGTAGCCGTTCCAATCCTCGATCGTGCGCAGCGGACGAGGCGCCCAATCTCCGCCGCGGTACCAATTGCGACCCGCCACCAGATCCATCTTTCCGTCGCCATCGATATCGCCTGCGGCGATCCCCTCATTCGCGTCGAGAGCCAACATGCGGACGCTGAATGTGATGGGGGCGGAATCGCCAGCGACCAGGTTGGCGATCGGACAGATTGCGACGCTCAGGAACCAGACGATTGAGCGATGCGGCATGGAAATGCTCCAAAAAGAGAGGTTCGATGAATCGACGAGTCGCTCTTTCCAAGGGCAAGTGCCCAAGGTGATGCGTCGAATGCTGCAAAAACCACCTAAATTACCCATTTACCGGAGGTTTTTTGATCGCGGCATTCTCCGGACAATTCGAGATTGTTTGCCGATTGAACCCGAAAGGGCTCTATTGGGGAAGCGTGATGGACGCCATGATTGTAGCCAACATGACCCGGCGACGGAGTTCGGAGTCGATTCTTTCGCTATCCCATCCAGGCAAGCGAACCGTGGAAACATCCGCTGACACCGAAACCCTTTACCTCGAAGACATCGAGGTCGGCGACCGCTGGTCGACCGATTGGCGTGAAATCACAGCCGAGGACGTGGCTGACTTTGCCGCGTTGACTGGCGATCACGATCCGCTTCACACTCAGGACGGCGCCGCTTCGCCCTTTGGCAAGCCGGTCGCGCACGGTTTGCTAGGGCTTGGCGTATTGGCGGGTTTGAGCAGCGAGCGCCCCAACGCAGCCACGCTGGCGTTCGTTGGGATCGCCGACTGGCAATTCGAGGCTCCCATCTTTTTCGGTGACCGCGTGCAGGTCCAGACTGAGATCGAGGAGATCCAACAACACGGTCGGCGAGCCGGGCGAGTGACCTGGATTCGCCAGTTGCTCAACCAGCACGGCAAGGTTGTCCAGCGCGGACGCTTCGTCACCCTCGTGGCAAGCCGGGCTCGGGCAAGGCGTTTGTCCGGCCAGGAAGTGTCGCAACGGGGCACTCTGCCGGCGAGATAGTCGTCGTGTCGCGGGCCGGGAACTTTGTGCCGGGCCGGCTGACCCATGTCTCGTCGCATCGAATATTGACGGTCTTTTTCGCCGACAAACTGCGGGCGAACAACCCAATCATTGGTGGGCCGTCCCTGATCCCGCTAAATTTGGTGAGGTCATCGAAGCTGCGCCCCTGCGCACGTCCGCGAGTTTCCACTTGGAGAACGATCCATGGTCGGTGGGCAACCCAGTTGTTTGATCCGATATTGCCTCACGCTGTTCTTTGCAATGTCAGCCAGTGCGGTTCGATCCGTTGAACTGGAGCCTCGAACCTCGACCGTTGCCTGTACTCCCGACGTTCAATACGAACTCCAATCGCGGCTGATCGATGCAGCCGCCGGTGACGTGATTCAATTGGAGGCGGGCACGTACCATCTGCATCGCCAACTCGACATCACCACGAGTAACTTGACGATTCGTGGCGCGGGGAGCGCAAAGACGTTGCTTTCGTTTCAAGCGCAGGACTCGGGCGGCGCGGGGATCGAGGCGACCGGCGATAACCTGTTGGTCGAGGGACTCGCGATTGAGGATACCGCGGGAAATGGGATCAAGGTACTCGGTGCTCGTGGGGTGACATTTCGCGACGTGCGAGTCGAGTGGACCGGACCGCCACAGCCCACCAACGGCGCGTACGGGATTTATCCGGTCCAGTGCGAAAACGTGTTGCTGGAGACTTGCACGGCAATCGGTGCTTCGGACGCCGGAATTTATGTTGGTCAATGCCGCAATGTGATCGTGCGAAACAATCGCGCCGAACGAAATGTTGCCGGAATTGAAATTGAAAACACGGTCGGCGCCGACGTTTTCGGCAATCAGACCACCAACAACACCGCCGGTATTCTCGTGTTTGATCTTCCCGGCTTGCAGATCAGCGCGGGAAACCATGTTCGCGTCTTTCGAAATTCGGTCACTGGTAACAACCATCTGAATTTCGCAGCCAAGGGCAACATTGTTGCATCCGTCCCGCCCGGAACCGGCGTGATGGTCATGGCGACCGACGAGGTCGAAGTCTTTGACAACGACGTCCACGATCATCGCACCGGTGGCATCGCCGTGCTGAGCTATCGGGCGAAACGAAAAATGCGAGACGACGAGGTCTTCGATCCCTATCCCGAATCGATCTCGATTCACGACAACCGAGTTTCCAATAGCGGATACGCCCCGGCGGGAGAATTCGGCACTCTGTTGGCACCTGTATTGGGCGGGACACTACCGGACATACTTTGGGATGGCGTTGTCGATCCAACGAAGTTCGTGGACGCGGCGCCGGCGCCGAATCAGATTCCATCGATTGTTCGCAACGGCACTGCGACCTTCGTCAACTTTGATTACGGTCATCTCAATCCTCAGGATATCCTGGCGGGCAGATTCGAGATTCGTCGTGATCTGGCCGAGCACCGGATTCCGCGCCCGCCACTTGCCGAAACGACGCTCCCGGTACCCGAGGTGGTTTTGCCCAACGCATCCTCAACGGTGCGAGTCTATCGCGATGCAAAGAAGCACCTTTCGCAATACGAGTTGTTTGTCGGCGATCTTGCGGCACAGCAACCGGCTGCGGGAGTGTTCCGCTATGAATTGAACACTGCGTTATTCAGCGATTACACATCGAAGTACCGTTTTGTAAAAGTGCCCGCCGGCACGCGTATCCAGTACCGGGACGAGGGTGTTTTTGACTTTCCCGTCGGGACGATCATCGCCAAGACATTCGCTTACCAAAATGACATGGACGATCCCGACAAGGGCCGGCGATTGCTCGAGACACGCATCGAGCTGCGGCGAGATGAGGGATGGTATGGATTTTCATACCTTTGGAACGATCAACAGAGCGACGCGGATCTCGTGCTCGGTGGAAGCGAGATCGAAGTGAGTTGGACGCACTTCGACGGCAAGCGTCGAACGAACAAGTACCAGATTCCTAATGCGAACCAATGTCTGAATTGCCACCAGCAGGGTGATGACTTCTTTCCGCTCGGACCAGTCGCCGCAAATCTCAATCGTGAATTCGATGACGGCCGCGGGGCGCGTCACCAATTGGTGTTGATGGCCGACAAAGGGTTTCTTGACGGCGCGCCCCACATCGACAGCGTTCAATCATGGCCGCGGTTTGAGGAACATAAAGTATCCGCGGTTGAAAGTGCCGGAGAGGTTAAGACGCAGGCCCGTACGTGGCTGCATGTCAATTGCGCACACTGTCACAATCCGATCGGCACGGCACGCACCTCGGGTCTGGATCTGCGATTGACCCAGATGGATGCTGAGCGTCTGGGCATCTGGAAAACGCCCGTCGCCGCGGGTCACGGGAGTGGCGGGCGCTCGTTCGATATTGTGCCGGGCAAGCCGGATGAATCGATTCTGATGTACCGAATCGAAGCAACCGATCCGAGCATCGCCATGCCCAATGTTTCCCGGCGGCTGGTACCCGTTGAAGCCGCATCGCTGGTCCGCCAGTGGATCAAACAAATGGAAGAGTAACTTGTCGATTGCCCACGAACCTTCTTCGATGCCCGAACTCGATGAGGCAATGCAATCGCTCGCGGGCGGTGCGGCGGCGCTGCGTCGGATGACACTTGACCAGCGCCGGGAGTTGATCGTCCGTTGCATCGACGGGGTCGTGGATGTGGCCGACCAGTGGGTCGAGGCGGCGTGTGCAGCGAAAAGAATTCCCGCGGACAGCCCCGCGCGAGCTGAGGAGGTAACCACGGGACCAGTCGCAGCGGTGCGTTGTCTGCAACTGTTTTCCCGCACGTTGAAGGATGTCGTCGAGACAGGACGGCCCCGTTTACCCTTTGCCGTGGTTCACGAGCATGGCCAGTGCCGCGTCCCCGTTTTTCCGACCGGCCAACTTTACGATGCATTGCTGTTTCGTCCCATGACCGCAGCAACATGGTTGGATCCGCGCGTCGATCCTGAGGACGTCTCATTGGAATCGACAGAGCGCTTGCTCGATCAGGATCGCGCCGCCGAGTTGGTCGTGGTGCTGGGGGCGGGCAACGTTTCCGCGATACCGGTGACCGATGCACTTACCAAAATCTTCATTGATGGTAGTGCGGTAATGTTGAAGATGAATCCGGTCAACGACTATCTCGGGTCGTTCTTCGAGGCCGCCTTGAAGCCGCTTGTTGACGCAAAGCTGCTTCACATTGCCTACGGCGGGGTCGAAACCGGTCAATTCTTGATTGCGCATGGTGCGACCAACGGCGTCCACATTACCGGATCGATTCACTCACATGACGCCATCGTTTGGGGTACCGGCCCCGATAGCGAGCAGCGTCGACGAGACGGACGTCCGGTGCTCGAGAAATCGATTACCAGCGAGTTGGGAAACGTGACTCCCTGGGCGATTGTTCCCGGCAGGTACAGCGAAAGACAACTTCGCGCGCAGGCCGAAACCATCGCGACATCGATCATCAACAACGCCTCTTTCAATTGCATAGCGACCAAGTTGATTTTGACGTCGAGAAAGTGGCCACAGCGGCAGCGGTTCTTCGAGATGATCGACCACATCTTCTCTACGACCACCAGGCGGCACGCGTATTACCCCGGGGCAGTCGAGCGATTTGAAAAATTCAGCCAACGCCGTCCCGACGATCCCGACAAATTGCCCTGGACTCTGCTGCGTGATATCGATCCTCAGCAGTCGCCCCATTTGCTCCGTGAGGAATCATTCACGTGCGTTTGCGGCGAATTGGTCATTGATGCATCGTCGGATGTCGAGTTCCTCGACCAGGCCGTCGATATCATGAACGATCAGATATGGGGGACCCTCGCCGCGGCGTTGACCGTTTCAAAGGAATTCGAATCGACCCGCGCACCCCAGCTCGATGCCGCATTGCGAAAGTTGAGGTTTGGAACGATCGGCATCAACCAATGGCCCGCGCTGTCGTTCGCCTTGATGTCGCCGCCATGGGGTGGTCACCCGGGTACGGATCTCGCCGACGCCCAGAGCGGCATCGGATTTGTCCACAACACGTTTCTGCTGGACCACCCCGAAAAGACGGTGCTGCGTTCGCCATTGAGGATGATGCCGAAGCCAATCTGGTATTCGAACCATCGACATCCCGAAAGGGTCGTCTGGGACTTGTTGAAACTATACCATCGACCCGGCTGGACCCGACTTCCAAAGCTGTTCCTCAGTTCGCTGACGGGGTAGGTCGAGACTCGGTCGAACAGGTGTTCTTCGATCCATTTTGTCAAAGGAACGTTGCCATGTTGTCCCTTGAATCGCTGACACAGTTTCTGGGTTGGTGCACCGTGATCAACTTCGGGTTACTGTTGATCTCGACGCTTTCGCTGGTCGCGGCCCGCCCTCAGATCACGAAGATTCACGCAAAAATGTTTCCGATGGATGAGAACGCTCTGGCATCGGCCTATTTTCAATATCTCGCGCAGTTGAAAGTATTCACGATTGTTTTTAACCTCGCGCCTTACGTGGCATTGAAAATGATGTCTTAAACGCACACGAAAATCGGCTCCGCGCGGTGAGCTTATTTCTCACCGCGAAAAGACTTCATCTCGCGCAACAGACGTGACACGATCTCGGGATGATCGGCGGCGACGTTATTCTTTTCACCAACATCTGCCGAGAGATCGAACAGCAGCGGTGGATCATGCACTTGCACCGCTTCCCGTTTACGCGTGTCGGGATCGGAGGATCTGTTTTTTGTACTCAGGTGAATCTTGTAGTTTCCGCTGCGAAACGCCGTTGCGCCTCCCGTGTACAGCCATTGGCGGCGGGGACTCGCATCGGCGTGCATCAGCACAGCGGAGAGATCTTTTGAGATGTAGCCGGCCTGGTCTTTCGCCGGCGCGATGACATCGTGATCTGCTCCCGCCAAGGCGGCGAAGGTTGCATAAAGGTCGAGATTCGCCGCGATGCCATCGACCGTTCCCGGAGCAATCGTCCCCGGCCATCGAAAAATCCCAGGTACGCGGAAGCCGCCTTCCCAAGACGTCCCTTTCTCGCCGCGTAGCGGCCCCGCGGTGCCGCCGTGCACTTCGAACATTGACCACGGCCCGTTGTCGCTGGTAAAGACGACCAATGTATCCTCGTCGATTCCCGATCGATCGATGGCGTCGAGAACCTGTCCCACTGACCAATCGATTTCCTCGATCACGTCGCCGTACCTTCCGCCCGCGCTGCGGCCCTGGAATGGTGGCGAGGCGAACACCGGGGCGTGTGGCATGTTGTGCGCGAGGTAGAGAAAGAAACGCTGGCTCTTGTTGGCCTCGATCCACTTGACCGCCTCGCCGGTGTAGCGTGCGGTAAACAGTTCCTGGTTGACCGGATGCTCGATGATTTCACGGCCGCGAATCAACGGAACCTGAAAAGTGAACTTGTCACAGGTGTCGAAGAGTCGCCGGTTTTGCACGGTGCCGCGTGGCGCGGGAACGTCGTTGCTGCCGGGTGTGCCAAAGTGATAATCGAAACCGCACCGCAGCGGATGCATCGGGCTGGTTGTAAAGTCGTCGGGGTATCCGGCGAGGTGCCACTTGCCCAGGATTGCGGTTGCGTAACCCCGTTGCTTTAGCATCGCCGCCATCATGTGGTCTCTCGAGCCTACAAGTTTCGCGTTTCCCATCAGAGCGGGGTGTCGGCCGGTCATCAAACCACGCCGGCTCGGAACACAGGTTGACCCGGAAGAATAGAAACTTGTCCACCGCTGACCTTGCCGCGCCATGCGATCGATGTTCGGTGTCTTGATGTGCTCGTTGCCGTAGCATCCAAGGTCGCCATACCCCATGTCGTCGACAAAGATCAGCACAATGTTGGGTGGGTCAGCCGCAGAAAGGGGGCCCAGGCAACAGATCGCGAAGATAAACTGTGCAACCAACAATCTCATCTCATTCGTCCTCGATAGGGTGCTTTTCCGGTTCATTCCCGCTCGCATCATCATGATCACCATTGGGTAGTCCATCCACGGTGTTGGTCCTTCCGGCAAACGGGCTGTTACATTACACGAATCCAAGTTACCGCATCGATTCACAGATCGTCTGAACATGATCCATTTGCATGATTATCAGGATTCTCTGCGCAAGGCGGCTCCCTTCGCGTTGTCGGCGGCGATTGCCGTAGTATTTTCCACGTCGCCATCCATTGGTGATGAACCCTCACCTCGTCCTCACATCGTTTTATTGATGGCGGATGATCAGGGGTGGGGGCAAACGGGGTATTACAATCATCCCGTCTTGAAGACTCCGAACCTCGATGCGATGGCCGAAAACGGATTGCGGTTTGACCGATTCTATGCAGGCGCGCCGGTCTGTTCGCCGACACGTGCAAGTGTGTTGACCGGGCGAACCAATGATCGCACGGGGGTCGAGAGTCACGGTTACGCGTTGCGGCGTCAGGAGATCTCAATCGCCACGATGCTCGCCGATGCGGGATACGTCACCGGCCATTTCGGCAAGTGGCATCTCAACGCATTGCGCGGACCCGGAGTTCCGATCCTGGCCAGCGATGATCACAACCCGGGTGAATTCGGATTCCAACGCTGGCTTTCGGTGACCAATTTCTTCGACCGTGATCCAATTCTCAGCCGGCGCGGTAAGTTTGAAGAATTCCAGGGCGACTCGTCGGAAATCATTGTGGACGAGGCGCTGAAGTTCATCGCCAAACAGGTTCGCGCCGGCAAACCAAGCTTCACGGTCATTTGGTATGGGACACCTCACAATCCGTTCAAGGCGGCCGAGGACGACATGGCGGACTTCGCTACGCTCGAGGAACAATCGCGTCATCACTACGGTGAGCTCGTTGCGATGGACCGAAGCGTGGGTACGCTGCAAAACGGGATACGTGATCTGGGGGTCGGCGAAGACACGTTGGTTTGGTTTTGCAGCGACAATGGCGGCTTGCCAAAGATCGAGCCCGAGACGGTCGGCGGACTGAGAGGAAACAAGGGCACCATCTACGAAGGCGGGCTGCGTGTTCCTGGGATTGTTCATTGGCCGAGGGGGATCGTGCGACCGCGAGTGACCTTGTTTCCAGCCAGCGTGCTGGACATCGTTCCGACGATTCTTGATGTCACCGAAATCAAACATGCCGATCCTTCGCGTCCCGCCGACGGCATCAGTCTGTTGCCGCTGTTCGCAAAGGAAATCGGCCGTCGCGAGGTTCCAATTGGTTTTCGTCACACGGGAAGAGCCGCATGGATCGACAACAACATGAAACTGTTAACCAACAAGTTGGATGGTGGAGCGTACGAGTTATATGACCTGGAAAGCGATCCCTCCGAAACGAACAATCTGTCCGGCGAACGCCCCGGGGTGGTCAAGAAAATGATGCGGCAACTCGCACGATGGAATGAATCGGTGGAGGCAAGCTTTGCTGGAAAAGATTACCCAAGCGGAACAGTGGATCCGAGTGAACCGTCGCCTCGCTTCTGGACCGACCTCGAGGAATACAAACCGTACTTTCAGCAGTGGCAAACGCGATGGGAGTACCGATCAAGATTGACGAACAAGAAGCCGAATTAGATTGCGCATTTTTTCACAAGCTGGGACCTTTTAACGCATGCGCATTTTTTCACAAGCGGAATTGCGATTCTCGCGCGCTTTCGGCCTTTAAGAATTTGACTTTGGGTCGCGCACTTCCTAGTTTGGTTTTCGAGCAGGAAATGTGATTCTCTGTCAAATCTGCCAACCACCTTTGAGGATTCTCTATGGCTGACGTGAAGACCGCCCAAGATTTCATGCGCCGCCGGTTGATCACACTTGCGCGTGACACCGATGTTCTTGAAGGCGTATCGAAGCTGCTGCGTGACAACATCTCAGGCGCGCCGGTGACTGATAGCGATGGAAAATTTTTGGGTGTCTTCAGCGAGAAGTGCTGCTTGAATGCGTTGACCGAACCGGTCGAGGTCGCATGCGAGTGCGGGTTGCACATTCCGTATGTTCGCGAATTCATGAAGTGTGAATTGGTGACGTTGTCACCGGAAGTTGACGTGTTTGACGCGATCGATCACATCTTGAGCCGGCGGATCTCCGGTGCGCCGGTGGTGGACGGCAATGGACGTTACTGCGGAATCTTTTCTGAAAAGACCGCGATGCGTGTCCTTGTGGCGGCCGTTCATGACCAGTTCCCGGGCACGAAGGTCGAGTCCTACATGAATCTTGACCGCAACCGGATCATCTCGGATGAGGATTCGTTGCTGGACGTCGCTCACAAGTTCCAGGAAACGCCTTACCGTCGACTTCCTGTGCTGCACGGGGAAAAGCTTGCCGGTCAGGTCAGCCGTCGTGACGTGATTCGATCCGAACATCGGCTCGTTTCCGAGGCGGCGCGCAAAGCGAAAAAGGGCGACGTCGATCCGAAGCTCAGGGCAGTCGTGGCACTACGTGATGTTGGCGATTACATGGACACCGAAGCTTTGACGACAGGTCCGAACACCGACATGCTTAGCATCGCCCAGATGTTCTTGAATTCACCCTACCGCCGATTGCCGATACTTGAGCATGGCAAATTGGTCGGCCAGGTCAGTCGTCGCGACTTGCTTGAAGCAGCTGCGTCGTTGCTACGGCCCAAGCCGAATCGACACCGCGCCGAAACGCTTTACTTGAGTCCACTTTCCGATTCGGCGCCGCCGTCGCTCAGCTAAGGCAGCGACTGGGGATTCATTTTCATCGGGCAGGTTTGCTGCCCGTCTGCTATGCGTCGCTTTTGATCTGCCGCCGCATCCAGTAAGCTTTGCGTTTGAATAGCGATTCGAACGTCACCTCCTGGGCAGATCAATCGATGGCAACACTGACATTTTGCGGGGCGGCGGGAACGGTCACCGGTTCTTGCTCGCACATTGAGAGCGAATCGGGACGTTTCTTGATCGACTGCGGGTTGTTTCAGGGCAATCGCACAACTCAGGAGTTGAATTACGGTCCGTTCCCGTTTGACGCCTCGCGCGTCGAATTCCTGATTCTGACCCACGCTCACATCGATCATAGCGGTCTGCTTCCAAAGCTGACCAAGTCGGGATTCAAAGGAACCATCTACGCCACCGGTCCGACCATCGATCTATTGCAATTCATGCTGCGGGATTCTGCGTTTATCCAGGAGTCCAATGCCGAGCGAGTCAACAAGAAGCGTGCGCGTCGCGACCAGCCATTGATCGAACCGGTGTACACGATCCAGGATGCGGAATTGACCCTGCGGAAAATGGAATCCGTGGACTACGAACAGTGGTTCGAACCAAAGGATGGAGTCCGCGTCCGTTTCTGGAACGCGGGACACCTGCTCGGTTCGGCGTCGGCGGAAATCCATGTCGCCGAAAAAGGCGAGACGATCAAAATGTTGTTTTCGGGTGATTTAGGTCCGGAAGAAAAGGTGTTTCATCCCGAACCGGATGCTCCGACTGGGTACGACTACATCGTTTCCGAAAGCACCTATGGCGATCGCGAGCGCGAAGATTACACGTTGGCCAAGCGACGCGATGCGATGCGCGAGGAACTTGTTCGAGGACTCAATCGCGGGGGCAATGTGGTGATCCCGTCCTTCGCGGTCGAGCGCAGCCAGGAGTTATTGCACGACATCGCAGTATTGTTGAATTCCGGCGAGATCCCCGATGCAACGGTTTACCTCGATTCGCCAATGGCCCGCAAAGCTACGGAAGTCTTCATCAAGTACTCCGCCGCCATGGAGGATATCGAAGTCGATGAAGCCGAATTATTTCGCCATGAGAACTTTCGACTCGTGGAATCGGTTCAACAGAGTAAAGCGATCAACGAGGTCAAACGTGGCGCCATCATCATCTCGGCCAGCGGAATGTGCACGGCCGGAAGAATCAAGCATCACTTGAAGAACAACATCCACCGAAGAGAATCGACGATTCTTTTCGTCGGCTATCAGTCACCCGGGACGCTCGGCCACATCATCACCAGCGGCGCCAAACAGGTGCGGATTCACGGCAAGGAATACAAGGTCAAAGCGGAGATTCGTCGGCTCGGCAATTACTCAGCTCACGCCGACCAGAGTGAATTGATCGATTGGATTCTCGAGAGGGGGCCGGTTCTGGGGGGATTGTTCCTCAATCATGGCGATGACGATGCCCGCGCCGGACTGCGCGAATTGCTGATCGAGCGCGGGCTCGACGGCAACAAGGTCGTGCTGCCGGTCTTTGACGAAAGTTTTTCACTTTCGCCGGGTCAAAGGGCGCAATCGGCGGCGAAACCCGAGCCACGGATCGATCCGAGCCAGCTCGATCGCGACTGGCATAACGACTATGCCGCCTTCATCTTGCAGCTGAGTACCCGTTTGCAGTCGATCGACACGGCACAGCAGCGGCGGGAATTGATTGTGCGGCTGGCGGATGTTTTGAACTAATTTCAAAAAAAACTTCCACGCGATGTAAGAAGCCTTTGCGTTTCGGCCACTAACACTTGGGCGAGGTGTGTCGAATCGTCCGTGGAGTTTGTTTAACGGAAGAACCGCAGGGTTCGCGGTCAATGGCGAGCGGTCTCGGTGTAGGATAGGGACCTCGTCTGATTTGTTTGCTTTGGACACGTCACGGTTGATGGCTGTGCGGAAAGTTATCCCTCCAAAGCCGACATGACTCGTAGGAACGGGTTTTGTTTTGCCGCGAATTGATGCCGCATCTGCTGACGTAGCCGCTGAGCCGCACAACGATGATCAAGTGTTGGTCGAACGGCTGGTGCGCGGTGATGCGTCCGCCTGGCGGTTCTTTGTCGAAAACCACGGGCGGCTCGTAAGGGCTCGCGTCGCGGATGTGGCATTGACGTTCGGTCGCGGGCGTGACGAGTCTTCGATCGACGATGCCACGGCCGAAGTTTTTGCCGCATTACTGGGAAACAATGCTGCTGCGTTACGGGCGTTCGCGGGCCGATCGTCACTGGGCACATACGTGGCTGTGATTGCGACGCGGAGCGCGACACGAGGCTTCGCTCGAAGTCATTTGGTTTCACCCGCCCCCGGTGATCTTGATTCAGCCTACGCGAAGTGTGACCGCGAAGCGACCGATCCGGTGAGCGAATTGATTGATGAAGAACAACACGAAAAACTGCATGAGTTGCTGCGGCGTTTACCAAACAAACAAAAGAATGTTGTCACCCTCTTCCATTTGCAGGGTCAAAGTTACGCAGAAATCAGCGACCGTCTCGAGATGCCGATTGGTTCGATCGGTCCTACCTTGCGACGCGCCGAGGCAAAACTCAGATCTTGGTTGGAAGGAGACTAGTAAGTCGACGATGGGTAACCGGACGAATTCTGCCATGAAACCGTTAAAAAGCTTTACAAAAGACTGAAGTGAACCGACAAGCGATCCTGAACTGTGTGCACCGACATCTCCACGAGAGTTTCGTGGAATCGGGTGAGGTGCGCCCATTGGGAGAGATCGTTGTCCGCGTTGCGGCGGAGATACGCAATGGATCGCCGGCGCCGTCCGCCCCCAACCGCGTGATCGCGATTGAAAAAGTGGCAGCGTTCGTGGATGGCGGATTGGAAAGCGAAGAGTCGAGGTTGATTTGTGATGCCGCGATGGTCGACAACAGCGTGCTGGCAGAAATCATCGCTGCAGTCCGATCGGCGGAGGTTTCGACCCGGACGTTACCTCCATTGTCGCCGTCGCTATCGGGCAGGCTGCTGGCAATGGCGCCGCACGGAATCAATTCGGAAGAGTCACCCCTGCCCTTGCCGAATCAAGACGGCCCATCGGCTGAAAATGCGGCGCACCTCGAAATCGCACCGTTGATTCAACCCACGCCGACCACTGGGAATGAGTCGCGAGAGAAACCGAGTCGCAATCGAACGATAGCGCGCGGCGTCGCGGCAATTCTCGCGATTGCGGCGACGATCGCTCTTGCCATTGTCTTGATGGAAAGTCGCAGCCAAGGCCCCGACCCGAATTCGGTCGTGGAAAGACCGCCTCAATCGCCGGATGGCCCGCCCGGCGAAGTGCTTGTGCCGGACCCCGATCCGCGGCCGATGCCAGATCCGGACGATGCGATCGTCGAGTCCGATACGCTACCGAGCGCCGATGGTGGGATCGTGTCGCCAAAAATCCCGCCACCCGATACACCGCAAGATGACGTTCGGCAGCCCGATACGGCCGTCGCCTCCTCGGGCGACCCGGGCCGCGAGAATCTCGATCCGGCTCCTCCGCAGAACGTCGCGGTTGATCGGATGCCAATGCCGCCTCCGGATGTCGATCCGCTGCGCGATCCCGATCCGGTGCGCATTGCGGATGACCCAGCGTCCGAAATCCGATGGACCAATGTCACCGGTTTGTTTGCGCAGCGCAGCGTTTTGGATCAAGAAGGCTCGCGCCCGAGAACGAAGTGGAGACGGATTCAAGAAGGGGTCCCTTCGAGCACCGGTGCATCTCAATCGTCGATCACCGCGCTGCATACACTTCCGTTTTCCCGGGCCGAGGGTGAACTTCCCGGTGGTGGGCGGATTGTGGTTGCCAGCGACACGGCGCTGCGCGTCAACCAGGGTAAATCCGGGGTCTCGGCAGAGGTTGACTTGATGTACGGCGCGGTCGCTTTGGTAGGCCTCGCCGAAGGAACGATCGTACAGGTGCGTATCGCCAACAAGCCAGTGGCAATGCTTCGGTGGCAGAGCAAGGCATCGGCGGTTGTGCAGCGTGACGCCACCGGCATGCAAATACAGATTGACGAGGGCGAGGTCGACGTGAACGACACACCGGTCAAGGAAAAATCGGTGCGTATCGCAAGTGACCGGACCATCGAGGAGATTCGCGGCCCGAAGCGGTTGCCGCGGTGGACGACCAGGCCGGCGGAATCGTCAGCAACCGAAAGGATGATTCTGGCACAGATCGCCGATACGGACGATTTGAATTTGAGCTTGAATCGAAAGATCGCTGCGCTTGCAGCCTCGAATCGTCTTAGCCGTGATGAAGCCGAAGCGCTCAGCAAGTTGGCTCATTGGCAAGTAGCAATGGCCGGACCCAATCTGTTCCGGCTGGCTTCGAGCCGGGTTCCGATCGTACGCTTGGCGGCGCTCCAACGACTCGCAGATCTTTCCGAGAGCGACCCTCGCTACAAGCAGACATGGAAGACAATTGAGCGATCCGTGGCAAACGCGCAGCGCGTCGCCCAGATCCGAGCCTGGTTCTTGTTGGTGCGATCCGGACGACGGCCGACCACTGCGGAACTGGACCAGATGGCACACGGACTGGCATCACGAGATTACGCCGGTCGCGCGCTGGCCGACTTCATGCTGCGAAAGTACGTTACCAATCCGCCGCCATTCGATCCGTCATGGTCGGGACAAACTTTGCAGCGAGCGATCAACGTCTATCGGCAACGCGCGGGTTTGCCGGCGGCCGCAGCGGCGATCGATCGGGCCCGTCCCAACGCTGCCGCGAACGGCAACGCCAATCCTGGGAACCGTTAGCCGGCCCGGCGTTGCTGGTTCTTCTTTCCCCGTACCGCGCGTCCGGGGTTTTCATCCGGCGGTACCTCGTAATGCTTGCGCAGCCGATCAAGTTGCTTGTGCATGCGAGCCTGGACGTCGGCGTACTGCGAATCGCCGTACACGCTGGTGAGTTCGTTGGGGTCATTGTTTAAGTCGAACAACTCCCAATCGTCGATCTTCTTGCCTTCGAGCGCATAGAAATGGATGAGTTTAAAGTTGCCGTTGGTCACACCGTAGTGCCGCGCAACGTTGTGCCCACCCGGATTCTCATAGTAGTGGTAATAGAAAGCTTGTCGCCAATCTTGGGGCTTTTTTCCTTCCAGTAAGGGGACGAGGCTTTCGCCTTGCATGTCGTCCGGAATATCCACGCCGGCTATATCCAGAAAAGTTTGGGCAAAGTCGAGGTTCGAAACGATCGCGTTGTTGGTCGTTTCAGCGGCCACTGTCCCGGGCCATCGAACCAGGAGCGGTGTTTTCAGCGACTCCTCGTACATCCATCGTTTGTCAAACCAGCCGTGTTCGCCGAGGTACCATCCCTGGTCCGACGAATAGATGACGACGGTGTTATCGGACAACCCGGCTTCGTCGAGATAATCGAGCACGCGACCGACGCCATCATCCACACTTTTAACGCACCGCAGGTAATCCTTTACGTACCGCTGGTACTTCCATTTGACGATGTCGGTCTCGCTCATGTTGGGGCGCGCCTTGAGGTAGGCCTCGTTCTTGGGTCCGTAGGCGGCCTCCCAGACTTTTTTCTGATCTTCATTCATCGTGCCATATCCTTCGAGCTTCAGGTCTCGAGGATTGAGATGATTCCGGATTGTCATCGATTGGCGGGATGCCGATTGCGTGCGCCCCGAATAGTCGTCCCATAAAGTTTCCGGCTCGGGAATCGTGACATCATCCAACCAGGTCAGGTACTTTGGACCCGGCATCCAATTGCGGTGGGGCGCCTTGTGTTGATACATCACCATGAATGGTTTGTCGGGATCGCGCTGCTGTTTCAACCACGCAAGCGTCTTGTCGGTGATGATATCGGTGGTGTATCCGGTATTTGGTCGCGTCACCGGCTTGCCATCGCCGCCGGCGGTCAGCATCGGCGGGTTGTAGTAGGGACCTTGGCCCTTTAGTACGTCGTAATAATCGTAACCCTGCGGAGTTGAAGCGAGGTGCCACTTGCCGACGACCGCCGTCTGGTATCCCGCGGCCTGCAAGAGTTTCGGAAACGTTTGCTGGTCGCCATTGAACCTATTGCCATTGCGAGTGAACCCGTTCAGATGGCTGTACTTGCCGGTTTGAATCACCGCTCGGCTGGGTCCACAGATCGAATTGGTCACGTAGCACCGATTGAATCGCATTCCCTCGCTCGCGATGCGATCCAGATTTGGCGTGGCGATCCGCGTCGGATCGTAGGCGCTAAGTGCCTGCTCGCAATGATCGTCAGTAAAGATGAATACGATGTTGGGTCGCTCATCGGAGGCGTGCATCGGCGAACACAACAAGAATAGAATCGGAAGAGTGCAAATGGAGCGCATTAGCTTGGTCGTGGTCTTTTAGGAGGCGGAACAGGTTTGACCGACGCGATTATCATAGCGGGTGCCCGCGAGCGCGGCTCCGGAGGTGGCATTCCGGGCAGAGTGAATTAAAGTGTGAATCTCGTGAAACCCGTTCAAACCACCTCGGAATCATAAGAAAAATGTCTCGCCTTGTTTCCCTTTTGATTGCGGTCTTCGTCGTAGCGTCGGGAATGGAACTGATCGCCCAGGAGCAACCTGCGGTCCACACCAGCGGCGATCGAATCAACGGCAAGGGGCCCGCCTACACCGAGCCGCCTGAACAAGATCCGAACTATAACCTGATGGGTGAATTCTTCGGCGAGATCACCGCAGGCGAAGGAGAACCAGAACTGCTGGGGCTTCAGATTCGTGCCATCGGCCATAATGAATTTGACGCACTTTCATTTTTCGGCGGACTGCCCGGTCAAGATAACCATCATCCCGAACCGATCCGGATGATTGGCCGACGCAGTGACGATTTCGTTGTGCTCTCGGGCGGACCGTGGGCGATCTTCGTCGAGAAAGATGCTTGCATGTTGCTGGATCGAGAAGGCAACAAGGTGGGCCGCCTGGAACGGATCCAAAGATCGAGCCCGACCCTTCACGCGCGACCTCCAAAAGACTCATCCGTTTTGTTCGACGGCACAAACATCGACCATTTCGTCAACGCACAGATGACGAGCGAGGGGTTGTTGGTGGAAGGCGCGGACATCAAGCCGATGTTCCAGGACTTTAATCTGCACGTTGAATTCCGCTTGCCTTACATGCCCGAGGCTGATGGGCAGCAACGCGGAAACAGCGGACTTTACTTGCAGAGTCGTTACGAATGCCAGGTACTCGATTCGTTTGCACTCGATCCGTTGTACAACGGGTTAGGGGCGCTGTATCGTTTCCGTGCTCCCGACTTGAACATGTGTTTGCCGCCGTTGGTGTGGCAAACATACGACGTCCAGTTCACCGCGCCGCGATGGACCGCGGATGGAACCAAGCTCCGTGATGCCCACATCACGTCATGGATTAACGGGGTGAAGATCCACGACAACGTGGCGCTCCCCGACAAGACCGGCGCGGGCAAGCCGGAGGAGCCGCTGTTGTTGCCGATCCGGTTGCAGGATCACGGAGATCCAGTTCGATTTCGAAATATTTGGATCGTTGATCGCGGCCTCGCGGTGGGAGAATTCCCGATCTTCCCAACCAAGGAAGAGCTGGAAGCTATCGCCAAGGCTGAGGAAGAACGGGCCCAGAAGGAAAAAGCCGAACAGGAAAAGGAATTGAAGCAACGCGAAGAGGCTGAGAAGAAAGAGTTGGACAAGAAGAAGGCGGCCGAAGAAAAAACGAAAGCGGAAGCCGAGAAGGCAAAAGCAAACGACAAAGATCAGGCAAAAGATACAGAATCGAATGAGCCGCCCGCGAACGAGCCCGAAGGTGAGCCGGCCAGTTCGGGTGAAAAGGAGAGTCCAGAGCCCGAACAACCGAACGCGGAAACAGCCGACACCCAGCCAGCCGACACTGAACCAGCCAACGCCGAGCAGGGTGATGACGCGACAGCCGAAACGCAAGGGGCCGATGCCGAGCCAGCAAATGATCCGGCGGACGCTTAGCCCCTCGGCGCGATCAGGGTTGCGGTTAGTTCCGCCGAGAACACGATGGCGGCTGCCACCACCAACCGATCAAGGACAACCTCGCGTCACGGCTTCGACGATCGCGGTAGCCTTTCTGGCTGACTTTGGATACGGATTCACGCGTCGGATTCACCCGGCTGTGTGATTTTGCCCTCACCGAGTTGAATACGTCGGTCGGCCAACGCCGTTGCCTCGTCGACGCTGTGAGTCACATGAAGCGTTGTGACGCCGGTCGTTTCCTTGACGGTACGCAAGAGTGATTGCATTTCCAGTCGCGTTGCCGCGTCGAGCGCGCTCAGTGGCTCGTCTAACAACAGCACCGACGGGCGGAACGACAAAGCCCGGCCGAGCGCAACGCGTTGCGATTCACCTCCGCTGAGTCCGTCGACGGTTCGCCCGAGCAGGTGTGATATTCCAAGAACCTCCGATAACTCTTGCACACGTCCAGCCATCTGCGGTTTCGATTGACCCCGCAATCGCAGCGCAAACTTCAGGTGCTCGGCGACGGTCAGGTTTGGGAATAGCACCAGATCTTGGGGCACGTATCCAATTTCGCGATCGGCCGGGGACCAAGGGGTCACATCGACATCGTGAATCAGGATCTGGCCGCGATCGATTTTTCGCAGACCACAGATCGACTCGAGGATGGTTGTTTTGCCGCGGCCGGTGCGGCCCATTAAAACGGCGTACTGACCGGTATCGACCTTGAAAGAAATGTCTGACAGCACGAACTCCCCGGCATGCAGACCGACATCACGTAATTCGATCATGACGTCAGCCCCGTGCCGAGGATGCGCAGGAAAACGAGCACGAAGACGGCCATCACCACCATCAACAGCGATACGGCAACAGCCGAATTGAGCTGGCCGATACTCAGTTCGAGAAACACGGTCGTCGATAGAACTTCGGTACGCATCCGCGTTGCGCCGGCGAAGACCAGGATCGGACCGAATTCTCCAAGTGCACGGGCCCATGCGATCGTGGTTGCGGCAATCATGCCACGCCATGCCTGGGGAAGCGCAATTTGCATGAAGGCCTGGCCGCGGGTGCAACCCAGCGTTCTCGCGACATCTTCGGCACGCGGATCGATTTGGTCAAACGTGACGCGCATGGTGCGGACGGCAAAGGCGCAAGCGACGCTGAACTGGGCGAGCACAACAGCCGGCCATCGATACGTGACCGGAAAACCAACTGAATCTCTCAGCCACGATTCCAGTTTCCACTCGCCGATGGACAGATGGAAAAGAATCAACAGGCTGAGTCCAAGCACCAGCGGGGGTAGTACGATCGGAATATCAACGATCGTGTCGATCACCGTTCGGCCTGGAAACCGGTAACGTGACAACAAGTAGCCCAGCGGCGTCGCGACCCAGATCGAAAGGATTGCCGCAACCGTGCACGAGAGCATTGTCAATCGAAAGGCAGACTGGATTTCGGGTTTTGCGAGCGCTGCCTTAAATTCGCCCAGGGAGGTGAATCTCAAGTCGGCCGCAATCAACAGCACAATCAACAGGATGAAGCATGACGACAATCCGCTCATGACGAGAAAGAAAGGCACGTCAGAACGATGCCGCTTGATCCGCGGTCGCGGCTGGGAAGTCGATTCCAACGGTTGCTCAGTCATTCTCGCCATCAGCGTCGGATGGGACTTTCCAGCCGAATCCTTCCGCAGCAAAAGCTTCCCTGGATTCGACCGAACAGATTTGCTTGAACAGGCGGCTTGCCGTTTGCGCGTTCGGCGAATCGGGGCGAATCGCGTATGGCTGCGTCGCAATGCTGCATTGAATGCCCTGGATCCGAATCGCATCGAGCACATCGCCCGATCCCGCCGCATTGCTCAGGTACGCGACCGCCGCATCGAGAGATCCGGTGCGAAGTTGATTCACGAGCATATCACCGGTGGGTGTTTGCACCGTGACGTTTTGCATGACTTCCTTTTGAACGCCGCCTTCGCGAAACGTATTTTGCGTCAGCCAACCCATCGCACATTGTTTTTCGTGGCCAATCCCGACTTGCAGTCCTTCTTTTGCCAGATCTCGCAGCGACGCAATGTTATGCGGATTGCCTTTCTCGACGAGAATGACCAATTCGTTCTGCGACACATCGGTCGATTCGGGAAAGAGATCGGGGACCTGATCCATGAATTCCGTGTCGCATGCGAAATACGCATCCGGCACTTGGCCCGCCTTCATCTGCGCGACCAGGATCCCGCAACCGTTGTACATCGTGACGACCTGTACTCCCTCTCGCCGCTTGAATTCCTTGATGGTATCGTCAATGGCGGGCCGCAACATCGATCCCGCGAACAGTTTCAATTCCGGAACGTTGCTCCAGAGATCGCCGCCGCTGACGCGGAAACCATGCTCTTGGTAATGCTTCAGTCCCCGGTCTCGTGCCGAGGCATAGCGTGCGAAGTGGAGTGCTGATCGCGGCCTTGGCGTCGACTTCACGACGCCGACGGCGATCTGTGAATTCACGTCCGACAACTCCGGTACTTCGACATAGGTCAGGTCGGGATAGGTGTGCAGCACGGCGTCGTAGACAATTGCTGCATCCGCAGCCCCGACCAGCACATCATTGGCTGCCTCGGTAACCGTGGTGCGGTAGGCGATTGTTGCCTGGTCAAGTTTCGCCCACTGCTGTGTCTCTTGCAAAATGGCGCGCGTTAGCTTTCCGATTGCGGTCGCATCGGGGCTCGCCTGTACCGCTCGCACGTCGTCCCGCATCAGGTCATCGAGCGTCTGGATAGATTTCGGATTTCCCTTTGCAACGGCGATCACCCCCTGCATGCGGGCAATCGGGATGATCTCAGCGATCAAACCTTTTTCCTTTGCGATCTCGAGGTAGCTGTCGTCCGCGGGCAGGTAAAGGTCGCCAGTTGCGCTGACTTCCATTTGCGACAGGAGTGTCTGGGATCCACCGTATTGGATCTCGACGCGGCGGCCGAATTCTTCCGTGTATGCCGCCCGGATGTCTTCCATCACACCACGATTGCTGGCGGCACAGAACAGCATGATGCCTTCGGTATCACCGTCATCGTTGGCAGCCATGTCGCCGCTGCGGCTGAGCATCACGAACATCGCCGCCAGCGCAACGAGCGAGCCGGTCATGATCCAATACATCTTGTTCATGCGATTATGCTTTCGATGATCAGTTGCGCCCGGGCGGAATCGTCAGCAATACCGGCTGATCGCGGTCACGTGTGGTGCGAGCTGGTGGCGGGGCAACGCCTTCGCCAAAGATCTCTTTGTTCCAGTCGACCGAGAGTAGCAAATCGAATCCGGGATTCTGTTCTTTGACCTGGCACGAACATGCCCCGCTGAGAAATACCGTCAAGTCTTCCATCAATCGTTCACTGAGGTCCGTCGCCGGGATGACCTCCAAGGCCCGGCCTCGGCCGAAAACAGGAATCACCAAGGGTTCGCCGTCGGCAACCGCTTCGGGTTGAAACCCGGAAAGGAAATCAGTCAAGAACGATTCGCGTGGGTCATCGCGAGCGATTTCCAGCAAGCTGAACTTAACGAACAGCGGAATCTCCGAATGGAGTTCCGAGCCGGGCAAACCGATTCCTTCCGGAAGCTCAATATGCTTTTCCAGTTGCTCGAAATTACCCGTGAGCATCCGGCGAGTTTTTTCGTTGCGTGATTCGTCCTCGGAGGCAATCATCACCCAGACGATCGAATGCCCGTCGAGCAATCGTCGACTCAGCTCCCTTCTGGCAGGCGAGTCAAAGATCCCGGCCTGCTGAAACATATCAAGCGGTCCGTGCCAGGAAGTCACGGTGCGTGATGGGGAGAGTTGGCTTCGAACCACCACGTGCGGCAGTTTCGCTTTCGACTCTGTTCCGATGGCCTGCCATAACTCACGATCTCTTGTATCCATGTTGACCAGTTTGGATCGAACCAGGTTGACATTTGCGAGCCGGCCGCCGACGGACTCGGTCAGACCCAATCGATCCAGGATCGCTTCGTGTTCAGCGCTGAGTTCGCCGTCATAAAAAAGGATGACTTCACACGGATCGGGGCGCCATCGCTCGAGCGCGTACCGGAAGACGGGAATGTTGCATGCCCACGTAGAGGATGAAAGCGCGACAATCAAAAACAGCGAAGTGAGTTTCATGGCAGGGTCGGGTTTCAGTTCCGGTCGAGTGATCTCTATTGTCCAAAGCAAACGACGGAGCCGTCGAGCGTCGACAAAAAAAGCTTTCCATTCGCGGCCGCGAGCGAGTCCCACGCCGGCAGCGTATCGAGCTTTAGCTGGTGTTCGATCTTTCCGGAATCGATATTCACCGACAGAAGCAAAGAACCGTCTCGGCCGTTGAGGGCCGCGTCCTGGTTGGCAAGCAGCCTTTGGACCTCCTCATCCTGCTCAGTCAATTTCTGGAACGTTTCTTCCTCGTCGATGATATCCGGTGGTCCCACGATGAAGAGTCGTGATCCGGCCAGCGTCATCGCTCGAACGTAAATCGGAACATCCTGGGTCCAGCGAGGATCGACGAGGCTGTTCCCCGGCACCTGGCTGCTGCCGCCTTTCTTACCGCCAGTGAATTGGATGGCCTTTCCGATTTTTCCTTCGACCAGCTTGCCGCGTTCGAGTGTGCCGTTGTTACGGTGCACCGACAGGTCGCGTGCAGTTCCATCATCGAAGCCGACCGCGAGCACCGCGTCGCTTGAGATCTCCGTTCCTTCTTCGTAACGTCTGGTAATCTGGTCCGCGCCGGCGGCCGCAAAGTAAAGCCGGACTTCGTCAATCACACCGGTGAACTGGGTGACGGTGTAGGTACCAACCGATGTGCCGGCGTCGAGTCCGATTTCCATCGCCTGGGCGGGATCGGACTTAATCAGCCCGGTGGCCTCACCTTCGCCGACCAGTTCACCGTCCACGTACAGTTTCATTGTCTTGTCTTCTGCGAGCACACCGGCAACGTGGTGCCAACCGCCGACGATCCGCTTCTTGCCACGGACCGTGGACAATTCACCACCGGCTCGCACGTCGAAGTGAGGTTGACCACCCTGGAGTGAAAGAGCGAAGCCTTCGGCCGGCCCGCCGCGGGCGACGATCACGCCTTGCGGCTTGGTTGCCGTGATCCAGGCCTCGATCGTCAGCGGCTTACCGGTTGGATTCAGGCTTGGAGTTTTCGGAAACTGGGCAAACGAGCCGCTGGGTGCGGCGTTCTGTTTCTTGCCGAACCCCTCGGGGATTTCCGGCGGCTCTGGTTCGGCGGCGAAGAGTTGATGTTCAAGTGTCGTGGTCCAACGCAAGTATTCCGGTTTGCGACCGTAACCGAAGACGTACCCATTGCCGTTGACCAGCAACCTGCCTGAAGGTGCAAATCGGCCAGCCTGGTAATAGCCGCCGTGGCCTCCCGCGAAACTTTGCCCGAGGACCCAGTAGGAGCGGTGGAACCAGGTTTCGTCGAGAAAACCCATGGGAGCGAAAATGTGCGCATCCTTGCCACGTTGCTTCGATGCCTGTTCGGCGAAGTCCCCGGAATTCGGTCCGATCTCGAGCCGTTTTCCGTCAAGCGTAAACTTCTGTGACTTCATGAAGAGATGATCGCCGTCACAGGAAAGAATGTCCGGCAGCCCGACTGGCATCTGCAGGATCTGCAGTTTTTCCTGAAGGTTGTTACCGGTTTCCGGATTCGTGTCGTCCATCACGGTTTCGAACAGCTTCTTCCCCGATTCGAGTTCAAGTCGAATGAGCCGCAAGCCGCCATCAAGGAAAATCGATCGGCCCGCGACGCAGTAAACCGTGTCTTCATGAATCAGCACGCTGCCATGGACGGGCCACAGCGATTCAAGCTGTTCGAAGGCCATGGTGCGGCGATCCAGCGGCGCGGCCCGGTAGCGCCACGCGAGTTCGCCATCGGTCGTCAAACAGTAGACCCAGCCGTCGGCGCCCCCGAACACGACTCGGCCACGGTGAACCGTCGGCGGCGAATCGATGCGTGCACCAATCGTGTAAGACCATTTTTCACTGCCGTCGTTCTCGTCGAGCGCGAGCAGAGTGTGCTGGTCGGTCTGGGCCACGTACACGGTGCCACCTGCGATGACCGGCGCCGTCAAACGACCACCGAGCTTTGTGGACCACGCCTGGCGTACTTCGCCTTCGACGGGCGATCCGGCCGTGCCGCTGCGGTTGTTGTCATGTCGATAGGTTGGCCAATCGCGCGAAGCCAGCCGGGCATCGATTGGTTGCAACTCTTTCTCGAATGCGGGACCGCGCTGCAGTCGGCCGCGATTAAGAACCTTGGTCGGAATCGGACGCGTCGGTGCCGTCGGCGCAAGCGCGTTGAATCCAAACAGTTTCGCTTCGGGATAACAGGCGCAGTTGTGGGGCGGAGCGTAGGTCAGACCGTTGCATGGCATCACGCCGTACAGACAACCGCCACGAACCCAATGATGGATGTCCCAGTGTTCCTTGTCCGGATCGACGAACTCGATGCCTGTTCGCGACGGCATCAGGAAATTGTCGGTCGCCTTGGCGATGTAACAGCGGTGGTGGAACCAGTAGGTATCAACGTCTGGTGCGAACTCTTTCTTTACTTCGCCGGTTCGTGGATCGCGTCCGGTGTAGACACCGGTGTCGCGTCCGGAGGTCAGCGGAGCGACCCAGACAAGCCCGCCCGCGACCATCAAGTCCTGCGGCGACTGATAACCGCTGTTGGGGAAGCTCGAATTCCACAGATCCGCGCCGCTCTTGGCGTCAAAGCTGGACATTTTTCCGTCGCCGCCAGCGTACAGCACAACATCCTTGTGAACGACCAGCCGCGGCCCGAAGTTGAATGTGAACGATTCACGACGTGACACTGGATCGGTTTCCCACGCCAGTTCACCCGATTTCTGGTCCAGGCTGATGACTCTTTCGCCGTTGTGAAAAAAGATCTGCGAGCCATCGGCCGCGAGGGTCAACGGTGAGATGCGGGTTTGTTTTGCCCATAGCTGTTCGCCTGTTGTTGCGTCGAATGCCATCACCACCCGAGGCTCCTCGTTCCAGAACAGGCTGCGAACGTGAGCCTGGTCGCCGACGCGTCCGTGAATCGGTGCGTAGTCCTGTAGTTCCGCTTTGCCCTTACGTACGACCAGGAACAATCGTCCGTTGGTGTGAATGATTTCCTCAGTTGCATCGCTACCTTCATAGCTGCGCAGCGTTTCTCCCGTCGCCGCATCGAGGGCGGTCAACGGCGCGTTGTAACCGAGCGTGACAAAGACCTCGTCGTCGGTCGAAACCAATCGCCGCGACAATTGAGTCGGCCCGCTTTTTAGAGGCCACAAGTGGCTTTGCCATTGGGGGATGTCACGCTTCCATAGCACCGATCCGTTGAACGCGTCACGTGCGATCAATTTCCAATTCGGAGGTAATTGAATCGAAACCCGGCTTCCCTCGTCCATGATGTAGAACATGCGTCCGGCCGTCGAAACGAGCGCACTCATGCTGGCCATCCGGTCGTGATGACGGGACCAACGGGGGCTGCCGACCCACTGGAGATGCCGAGGCGGAGCGACAACATCGTCCTGCGCGACCGAATTGCCCGTGGCGTCATGCAAGTAGTGGGACCACTCATCGATGTTGTCAGGACGCGGCTTGACAGTTTTTTCCCAGACGTTGCCCGACCGGACCATTGCAACGCCATTGGGGACAAGCACACGCAGGACCTCGTCCATCGACACCTCACCGAGTTCTTCAACAACCATCAGGTTGACGAGGTTATCAACGTAGGGAAGTTCCGCACCGGCGAAGCGATCGAAAGCGACGTCGCCGTATCGCCCCGACTTTCTCACCCGCGCGCGAATGGCGTCGAGGTCCGAGTTGCCACGGACCAGTCCGTGGACCTGGATTGTGTCGTTGTTACGAAGTGCGTCCGTCAGCTCTCCTTCGCCGGCGCCGAGATGCACGACAAATCCCGCCGACACCCCTGATCGTTCGAGGATCGTCGCAGCATCATGAGCGACATCGGCCGTCGAGATTCCGGCCGCGGCAAGGCCGTGAATCAGCGCGAGTAGCACAACGTTTCCAAGCGGTTTTCTATGCAATACCATCGAACAACTCCTACAAACCCCACAGCGAGACAATGCCACGATTGTATCACGCGGCGGATCGGACGAGCGGGAGCTGGGTTCAGGTGCTTTCTGGGCTCTCGCGAGGCCGCACAATCCGCGCAAGGCGACATGGCATTGCGGAATCGACGCAAACGCCGAGGCATCCGTTTTGACGCTCGGTGGGCCGTGACGTACCGTTCGGAAAGCGACTCATTCACACACAATGCACCCGGGAAAAAACAGCATGAGAAAGTCCACCTTACTTGCATTCTTGTTCATCGGCGGCGTCGTCTTTTTTGTGACCGGCGGAGGAAGCCTGTTCGGCCTCGGTGCCGCGCCGGAAAACCTACCCGATACCATCACGCCACCGAATTCGACTTTCGTGGGTAGCGAACAGAGCAATCCTTACGCGGAATGACCGCGCCGTTGGGTGGCACCTGCGGATCGCTTGCTGAGTCTGTTCAATCGTGGTCGATGGTGTGTCCCTCCGTTTGATTCTGCTAAGCTTGTCGCTTGAAGATCGGTCTGGATCGAGTTTCTTCTCGCGTAAGAATTTGCTTAGTCATGGAAAAACGCCCGCTCGGCAACACCGGGCTCGAGTTGTCTGTGCTTGGATTCGGTGCCTCTTCGATCGGTGCGGAGTTTCGCCCGATCGATGTTCCTGAAGCACTTCGCTGTGTCCGCGTCGCGCTGGATCGCGGCATGAACTACATCGATACCGCCGCCTACTACGGGCGCGGCATGAGCGAGGTGATGCTTGGCCGCGTGCTTCCCGAGATTCCGAGGGAATCCTACATACTGAGTACGAAGCTTGGACGGTACGCGCCGCAGCACTTCGATTTTAGTGCCCGTCGGGTCGCGGAAAGCGTGGACATCTCGCTGGAACGGATGCAGCTCGAGCACTTGGACATCGTCTTTTGTCACGACATCGAGTTTGTCAGCCTCGATCAAATTGTCGAGGAAACGATCCCCGCCCTTCGCAAGGAAGTCGAAAAGGGAAAAGTGAGGTTTATCGGGGTCAGCGGTTATCCGATGAAGATTTTTCACGAGATGCTCGAAAGGGCCGATCTCGATGTGATTCTTACGTACAACCATTACACGCTGCAAAATGACATGGCAACGGCGCTGGTTGAGCCATGCCAGCGTAAAAATGTCGGCTTGATCAACGCCGCGCCCTTCTCGGCTCGCTTGCTGACCAGCGCACCGCTGCCCGAGTGGCACCAGTCGACGCCCGAAGTTCGCGAAGTCGCCGCGCGCGCGGCAGCCCATTGCACCCAACGGGGTATCGACATCGCCAAACTTGCGCTGCAGTACTCGGTTGCCCACAAGGACTTTGCCAGCTGCGTCACCGGATCGGCCAATCCGGATCGGGTGTCGCAGTGGTGTGACTGGATCGAGGAACCGATGGATGATCAACTTGTCGCGGAAGTGAAGGAAATCCTCAAGCCAATCCACAACTGGGTTTACACCGAAGGACGTCCGGAGAATGACGACGGCTGAGTTTTTTCGTTCTCATCAGAAATTGCCGGGAAACACATGAAATCTTGCATCACGATCAGCCTTGTCGAAGAAGCGCGCGGCGGCCCCTTTGTGCTTTGGGATGGCCTCGAGAAATCGATCGCACTGGCGGGCGAACTCGGGTATGACGCTGTCGAGATTTTCGCGCCCGGCCCGGAGGTGATCGATGTCGACGCGCTGGGAAAGATGCTTGACGGGGCTCACTTAAAGCTGGCGGCACTGGGGACCGGCGCCGGTTGGGTCAAGCATCGGCTGCAACTTGCCGATCCGGATCCCGCCAAGCGCCAGCAAGCGCGTGAGTTTGTCCGCACGATCATCGACTGCGCCGGGCAACTCAGTGCCGCCGCAATCATCGGGTCCATGCAGGGACCGAGCGGGCATACCGATGATTCGGCCGAAGCGTACCTTCGCGAGGCACTTGAAGACGGCGGATCGCATGCGAAGCAATACGGCGTCCCGCTGATCTACGAACCGCTCAACCGGTACGAGACTCGACAATGCTGTACCGTTGCCGGCGGCGTCGAGCTGCTTGAGTCCCTGTCGACCGACAACGTTCGCTTGCTGTGTGACCTTTTCCACATGAACATCGAGGAGTCAAACATCGCCGAGGCCCTTTTGTGCGGCGGCAAATGGGTTGGACACATTCACTTTGTCGACAGCAATCGGCGGCCGGTTGGACTTGGCCACATGCAATACGGCCCGATCATCGAAGCCTTGCGAAAGATCGATTACCAGGGTTATCTGTGTGCCGAAGCGTTTCCTTATCCCGATCCTCACGAGGCAGCACGCCAGACGATGAGAGCGTACCAGTATTGGACCGCCACTTCGTAAATCCGCCTGTCACGAGGTGATGGGCGTGGCAAGGACGATGATCATCCATTGAATCGTATAATTGTGATTCAACAAGTTTTCGGCATGCCAATCTGCTCGGAACTGCGGTCCCATGAAGTTAATTCGATTGACGTGTGGGAATTGCGGGGCTCCGATCGAAGTCCGAAAACATGCACGCCTTGTTGTTTGCCCGTTTTGCGACACCCATTTGAAGGTCATCCGATCCGATGGTGCAATCTATGCAATCATGGCGGATGTCATTTCGAAATCGGCTCGTGAGCTCGATGTGTCCGCCGAGCGACTTGACGGTGCCGCGTCGGACTTGCAAAACAACGTGAATGTGTTGCGTGCCGAGAACGCGATCATGGAACTCGATGAAGAGTGGCGATGGACGATGCACGCGATGTCGCGATCGTCGCGAATTGGGCAACCGCGGTTGCCAACGCGATCCGGCGCGGTGTTGATGGTCATGGCCGCGGTGATTGTGCTTTCCGCCTACTTTCTGTTGGCGGAACATTGGTCCCGTTGGTTTACATTCCCGGTATTCGCAGGTGTTGTGTTTCTGGCATGGTTGACGTGGTCGGATGCTTCCGAATTTCGGGATGCCAGAACCGAGTATGTGCGGCGACGCCAGGCGTTGATGGCCGAGTTGGGCGACGCCCGGTCCGCTCTCGAGGGTCGATAGCCGGACGGTAACAGCAGGAAAATGAAGCTACTTCCAATCCTATGCGAGCATTGCTCGGCGCCAATTCGTGTGCCGGATCATGTGAAGTTCGCCACCTGTCAGCACTGTGGCACGCGGCTTCAGATCGAGTCCGACGGAGAGCAAGCGCGGGTGCGGGTTCTGGACGAGCTCAATGAATCGATCGCGTTGGTTAGCGTCCAGGCGAAAGATGTGACAAACGCGGCGCAGATGCTCGAGCGAGAATCGATCCAGCTGAGAATGCGCAACGACATTCTCCGCTTGGAGCGTGACATGCGCGAGTTGCGTCAGGCTTGGACACGTGAGAAACATCGCTGGCTCAAGGGTGGCAAAGAACCTGTGGTAACTTTCGCGCTATCAGCTGCGGTAAAGCATGCCTTCTTTATTTCATTCGGGTCGATCGCCGCGTCGTTTCTCGTGCATGGTGCGCTTCAAGATGACGCATCCTCGACCTTGCGGTGGGTTTTGATCGCGACGGCCGTCGCTGTCGCGCTGATTGTATTGGTTGCTGTCCTGCGGATTCGCAAGGCGAGGCAGTACTGGCGCGTCCGTGCACGATACAAGCACCGTTGGGATTCATTACAGCACCAACTGGATTGGTGCAACGCACAGTTGGACGCTTTTCGGTGAATCGCGGGCTGCGGGCCGATCAAAACAGCGTTCGTTGCCGCGGCAGAGCGTCGATTTCAAGGTCATCCGAGTGTTCAAGGTCATCCGAGTCTGGCAAAGCGTCTCGATGCGTGGCACCGATCTGCAGCAACAAGTGTGGTGGCAAAACCGGTGGCGATTCGGATTCACTTTCAAGACGGCGTGCGAGTTCATTGATCACTTGCAGGGCATCGATAGCACCGAGCACGTTGTCACCGTTTACATCAAGATAGCCGAAGGGATCGTCCAACTCAGCGGGAACGGACAACGGGCCTGATTGGGTTCGAAGCGCATTAATAATCCGGAGTGCGTCCAGGGCGCCGATGTCACCGTCACGGTTGACGTCATGCTTGGCCAACGGGTTCTGAAATGGGCGACGATTGATGATCTCGACCTGAGCATTCTGCTGCTGCAAGGCATGCACGAGGTTCTCACCCTCGAGCAGCGGCGTCTGGACATTCCACCCGGTTCCGTATCGGACGACATCGTCGTCGTCGTGGATCACCCGAAACACGCCGGAGCTTGACAATTCGAGGATGGATGGATGATCGAGAATCAACTCGTTTGCCCCAATCCCGGTAATGTCGGCTGTTTCGAGGCTTTCAAACGAACTCGCCTGGCCGCCCGTCACGTCGATCTGCTGGTCCAATCCAAGTAATCGAAGGATATCGGTCCCATTGCCGAAGTCGATGCTTACGGGAACGTCCAGGATTCCCGAGAGGTTTGCGATCGACAATTGATCGTTATCGCTGGAAAGATTGACCGTCAAGCTGTCGATCAAACCCGCGTCTTCGCGGAAGACTTCCACCGCATCCGCGGTCACGACGATGTCGCCACCGTCGGGTTCAATGACGACTTCACCACCTGTGTCGACGACTGCGTCGAGGTGAGACGTTATGGACAGTATTTGATTGAACGTCAAAAGGTACAACTCACCCGCTTCATCTTCGCCAAACGCGATGATGTCTGAAGCCGCGTTCCCGTCGATCGTGGCAACGCTGCGTGCGAAGGAACCGTCGATTTGCTGCTCGAGCATCATCAGTGTTCCATTAAGATCACCGAAGATGTAGACGCCCGATAGAGCGGAAAACCGCGTGCCCCGGTAGACGAACCCTCCGATCACCGAAATTCCTTCGTTACGACCGTACTCGGCGACAGGAGACTCGAATTGTGGTGGACAGGCGAGATTCGCGCGATTGAAAACGTGATCTCCTTCACAAACGTTCCATCCATAGTTGCCACCACCGTGAACGATGTCGATTTCCTCGAATGTGTTTTGCCCAACATCGCCGACGAACAAACGATCCGGAGTCGCGGTGGCGTCGGCACCGTTGTCGAAGGACATGCGAAACGGATTCCGCAGACCCAATGCGTAGATCTCGTCGAGCACGTCTGGGTTGTTGACAAAGGGATTGCTGGGCGGAATGGAGTAGTTTCGTAATGAGTCGGACGGGAAATCGTCGCCATCAACGTCGATACGTAGAATCGTCCCGAGCAGCGTGTTTCCATTTTGACCGTGGCCCAACGGATCACCTCCACTGCCGCCATCACCGCTGCTGATGTAGAGCATCCCATCGTCGGGACCGAACTTCAAATCGCCTCCATTGTGATTGGAGAAAGGTTGATTGAAGCGCAGGATCGGTCGCCGGTAAAGTGGATCGGCTGCGTCGGGATCTGTTGCGGAGACTCGAAACTCCGCAATCACGGAGTCGTGGTCGCCGGTCAGCGAAGGCGCGCTGTAATACGCGTAGAATAGTCCTTCGCCCGCCGATCCGATGTCGGCGTAGTCCGGATGAAACGCCAATCCGAGCAGTCCCCGTTCTCCTGAAGCGCCGCCACTTACCAGCTGTGCGCGAATGTCGAGAAAGGGTTCACTCTCGCGCTGCCCGTCCCGAATAACGTGAACCAGTCCTCCCTGTTCGGCAACAAACAGCCGCGCTGAACCGTCACCCGCATGGGTTGCAACTACCGGACTGGAGAATCCGGAATCCAGCGGCACGAGTTTGATTGGACCGACCGCCAGCAGACGGCGGTTTTCGAGCGGCTCAATGCAAAGTCGACGGCGCATGAAACAATACTTGTTGGGTCGATCGAAGAATCCGATCCTTCCATTCTTCGACCACTTTCACACCGATTTGATTCAGCTAGCTGAATCGTCCGGCCCGGGTGATCAACTCGCTGTGGTCCGGTTGACGCGTCAATTACAACGCGACCTGAAGTCTCGAACGTGAATCACTCGCTTTCGTCATCCTCGGCCTTCGAGCCTTCCATTTTCAACTCGTCGATAATTTGCCGTGCCCGCTCGGCGTCTTGCTCGAACGTCTGAACTTTAACCATGCCGGGGGCTTCAGCGCGAAAACCGGCCGTGAACCCGCCGGTGGCGATCGCACGGATTCCGACATCCTGCAAGGCTGCGACCAGAATCGAAGCGGCAACCTCGCTGGGCCGCTGGGCGACGGTCACCAACTTGGCGTTATCAAGGTTCCCAGCGTCGTCAGGCACGGTCAAATCTCGACGGTCAGAAGATGTGCGCTCAATGATTCAAAAAGCGGCGCGGATCTAAGCAGTAGGAATATCGGGAAGCGGCGCGGTCAAAGGGGGTGGCGGTTCCCACAGGTCTTCGACTTCCTGTCCTCCCGCATCATATCTTAACAACAAGTAGATACCGCCGATCAGACTCCATAAAGACGCCAGAATCACCAACGAAGGAAGCAGCTCGAGCATCTGGATCGTCATCCGAACCACATTTGACGGGCAACCCACCAACGATAGGAGTCTCGCGGTCACAGCCGCCGCCGCGGCCGAAATTCCCCACGCAAGAATCGCAACCGCGATCAGTATCACGAGGGCCACAAGAATGTAACCGGCCAATCGAAGTGGCCGGCGAAACAGGTATTCGTATCCGCGGCTGAGTGCGTCCAATGCATCGGGGTCGCCTTCATTCGCAAGCGCAGCCCAGCTAAGCGGCACCGCCGCGTGCGCACCAAACGCGAGTACGCCGCACGGTATTGCAATCAGTGTGACGAGCATCGCAAATGCAAACTCAAGAAGCACCCAGCCGCCCGAAAGTTTCGATGCCCATCCGACGCCGAGGATCAGAATTCCAATTGCTAGCACGCAGGCGAGCGGGACTACAACGGCAAGCCACGCTGAGGGACTTCGACGGAGCGCGTGAAGCAATCCCGGTTTTAATGCAACCATGGTACGCCCGGCTGTCAACAACGCACCTTGACGCGCAAGCAGCATGGCGATCGGCGCCCAAATGACCACCGTCCACACGACCACGAAAAGCTCAACCCATGACCACGACGCTGAGGAACGGAACAGCGCGGATGTGGTCAGGTTCATGCTTTTCAAATGCGCCGTGGCCACCACTACGAGTTGTCGCGGAATGACCGATAAAGAATCCGACGATCCGCTGAACGAAAAAAGCTGAGTCCTGGATCCAAGCACCTGTGTCACGCCCAACCACCAGACCAGAAACGCGATCGCAGTCAGCAGGATCAGCGGTGGGGATCCAACGACCCGTAGCGTGCGTCCGAGGCGAATCCACGGCAGAACATCCGCCCACTCGCGAAATCGAGCAAGCATTCCGCTCTCGAGATGGTGTCCCTGATAGAGCTGTTCTTGCGGATCGGGATCGCTCGAATTCATCGACACATGCGTCGGAGTAGGGGTGCTGCGGATTGCGAGGTATCAACCATCAACGCAACGAATTGTAACACTCGAACTCGCAAGACGCTGTTCATCGACACGTTGATAAGGCTCGTGGCGACATGATCGACGCGGAGCCGGTGGACTTAGTCCACGATAATCGCGACCTGTGTCAAATGTTCCGACGGAATCGGCGTCACGGCGGTCCCCGGTCAGTCCGCGCCGTTTTTACCCTTGGCGCCAAAACTAGAATCGGCCGACGAAATCAAGCGTCAAGATGCCCGGATCACATCATAGAACGCCCGGATCACATCATCGAAACTCATTGATCCGCACCATTGAAACGGCAGAATCTTCAGAATTTTCGCATGCCACGCGCCCCGGGAACTGGATGTTGGAGCCTCTGTAACGTCGGCACGAGCGATTCCACCGGAAGGATAGCGATCGTTTTTTAGGCGGCCGGGATGGGAAGCCGCCCGGTTCACGGTAAGCTTGACTCCATGGCAAACTCGAGGCAATCCGAATCCAGTGAGGCTGACGCCTACCTTGTCGAACAGATTCGCGAGGGATGCGGCGATGCCTGGCAGGCATTGATTGACCGTTACGAAGGTCGGTTGATGGCGTTTACCGACAGCCGGATTCGCAATCGGGCCACCAGCGAAGACATTGTCCAGGAGGCATTTGTCGGATTCCTGATCAGCTTGCCGAACTATGATGGCCGGCGTCCGCTGGAAAGCTATCTGTTTTCGATTTGCGCCTACAAATTGACGGATCATTTGAGACGCGAGGGACGGCGCCCATCGATTCAAATGCATGGCCGGGCAAGCAGCGGTAGCGGAGACATCGAACCGCAGGGTGGCGACCGCGTTGCCAGCTCGATCGCGCGCAGCGTTGAACGAAAGCGGATCGAGGAGGCCGCCGTCCGTGAAGCAATTGCCGAGCAGATCGCACGTTGGAAAAGCGGCAGTGGATGGACCAAGCTCAAGGCCATCGAGCTCTTATTTGTGCGCGGACTCCCCAACAAAGATGTTGCGTCCGAGTTGGAGCTTTCCGAGCAACAGATCGCAAACTACAAGAGCGACTTTCAAATCCGACTGAGATCGATTGTCCAGCGGATGAATCTTGACGAAGGGGTGTTCCCCGAACTCGCCGAGTAGGCACGGCGTGTCTTGTGAGCGAGGCATGGTCTTCAATTCCAGATTGACAGGTCATCGACGGCGGAAAAGTCACGCGGTTTCGTCACCCAGGCACCCAAGCAGACGCTAGCCGTAAGCCACGTTGCGCCCCTTAATCACGCTGGCCGCCGCATTCAGCCTTCTGAGAATTGCTTTGCGATGCATGTCGAACTAGGGTGAGACAACGAGAGGTTGCATCATGTTTCGACATCGAAGAATGAATCCCGCCTCGCGCGGGTTTGGGTTCACAATGATTGAGTTGGTGGTCGTGTTGGCCATCATTGGAATTCTCGTGTCGTTGTTGCTGCCGGCGGTGCAAGCGGTCCGCGAATCGTCGCGGCGTACGCAGTGCTCCAACAATCTCAAGCAACTCGGGATCGGAACCCAGAATCTTCACGACACCTACAAACGCTGGCCGCCGCTTTGCGCTCGTGGGGCGAACGATCGTCTTCGAGGTGGTGGTCGGTTTAGCGGGCCGTACGGCTGGACGATTTTTCACTGGATGCTGCCATTCATCGAAGAACAGGCGATCTATGAAAAGTTGGATCCGGACGAGAGGTACGCCGGATTGCAGTACGAGCAGGTCATTGAAACGTTTCTGTGCCCGTCGGAAGTGTCAAAAACCGATGGACGCACGTCGACGACGTTTCAATCAGCGAACAACTGGGGAGCCCAGAACTACGGGGCGAACTACTATGTTTTCGGGAATCCTAATCGGAAGAGTACCGAAGCGTGCAGAAAACTATCCAGCATTCGTGACGGCACATCCAACGTGATTGTGTTTGCCGAAATGTTCGCCACCTGTGGATGGACGGGAGACATCGGCCACATGTACGGGAGTCTGTGGGCCGATTCGAATAACATTTGGCGCCCGATTTTCTGCACGAATTCGCGGGTCAAGGTCCCAAGCCAACGCGGCTACCCGCCGTGCAAAAAATTTCAGCCTACGCCCAATTGGATGACGCAGTGCGACCCAGGTCGAACGCAATCGACGCATCCCGGCGGAATCATGGTCAGCCTTTGTGACGGCAGCGTGCGCCAGATACACGAGTCCATCGACGACGAAGTATGGGCAGGCGCGTGTGACCCGCGTGACGGCGCCGTGTTGGCTGACTCGTGGAATCAATGACTCGGAAACGCACGTCGATTTTGCTCGCCGCTATACCCCCGCCAACCGGTCGACCAGCGTGCTGTCGGTCGTGGAAGGCTGCATCGGATCAGCACCGAGCGTCCCAATCAGCGAGTCTTCGTACTCCGGTGAGTTGACTTTCTTCAACTGATCAGCGACGTATTCGAGACGGCTATGCAGGTCCAGTTCCTCGACAACCGCGCTCTCGGTTGCGTCATCGAGGTAGACACGCAGATGCGCCTCCATCATCTTCCAGTGTGCAAGGTCGCGTTGTTTCTTTGTCGCGAGTCGGCGGTGGTACCAATCGCTGGCCAATAACGAATCGCGGGTGAAAAGCGCCCGCACTTCGGGATCGGAAACCGTTTTGCCTTCGTATTCACCGTGCGCCATGATGCTCAACACGGCTCGCAAGGGAGGACACGCCAACTCGTAACCGCCGTCCTGCATGTAGTTCATCGCTACGCGTTTCTGAGCTGCGGCGATGTGCAGAATCCCATCGGCGAACGAACCGGGATCCTGTTTTTCGGGTCGGAGGATTTCATCGGTGAACACCTTGGACGGATTGTCAAAGACGCGTGCGAGATAGGTTCGCACAAACTTTCTGGTGATCCGAAAGCCCAGGCGGCTGGCGGGGATATTCACCCCGTCCACCTCGAAGTCGTTGACCGGTTCGAGCATGCCATTTTCGATCAGGTTTTCCGGATCCCTTTCATTGGGTCCCATGCGGCACCAGACTTCGGGAATCAACAGCGAGATATCGTGACCGACTTCGAATCGAGGCCCGATGTGTCCGGCCGGTGTACTGAACCCGCCAAGTTCCGTGAGGATCATCGAGGTGACGACGGAATTCAGGTCGATGGTGGGCAACAACGCGTTGAACGGTCCTTTGGTCAGCGCGCCTTCGCTGCCCGCGCCGGTTGTGCTCGGGCTCTTTCCGGTCAGCGAACAGACGTAGTCCATGATCAATTCGGGAAGCTGTTGGTAATGCAGCGGCGAATAAACGGCCAGCGATCGGAATCCGGCAACCGGATCGGGCGGATTGTTTCGGCGGCCGCTGAGCACCGCACCGACCGGTACATGAATCGGTGCGCCGTCACGAAGACAACGGTGCAACTGGATTCCACGCATGGCGACGTAGGTGTCACGTGCATTGACCATATCGGGCCGATCCTGCAGATAGCGGGGGTTTTTCGTGGGTCGACCGTCGACGATCCGCGGATTGGCTGTGCTGACGACGTAGCCTTCTTCTTGCTCTGCGGCGCGCAGCAGCAGCGATTCCATTGGCAGGCTGAACTTTTCGAACTCAATTGCATCCTCGACGATTTCACGCGCTGTATCGGTCGATAACGGTTCGAAATTGCTGATGAAGTTTCCGGGGCGAGACAAGTCCCATTCGGTTTGTTTGTCCAACCCGCGATGCACCGCATCGTCAGGGCGTTGAAACAGCCGGAATTCACAGTTCTCGACGAACTTGTAACTTCCCGCGGGCTTCACCGCCGGTCCGACTTCGCCGACCTCCGTCGCCGGCACGACAACGCTGCAGCTGATGTCGTCCTCACGTTGGACCTTGGCCGCCGCGATAAAGTCCTGGCGAAGTTTGAATGTGCGCCATCGTGATTCGTCCAACCCGACACGGAGGTAGGTGCCCACCAGCGAGCGTCCGCCCATTTTCAATTCGTGACCAGGGCTCCCGTTGACGATATCGACGCCGAAGTATTTCTTCCAATCATTCTCCATTCCCGGCTTCACGAACCTTTTGATGATCAAGGCCAGCGCGTAGACGTGTTCCGGGATCGTGCCGAGCCAATCGATGTACTCGTCACTGAAGTTTGGTTGCGGCGTCAGCAGTTGGATCATGCTTCCGAGGCTGCGTTTGGGATCCAGTACGCTGCGACTCTCGCGGTCTTTGTAGTGCGGTTTATCGTCGGTGTCCTGACGCCATCGATTCTGGTACGAACGATCAAAAATCTCGTCGAGTTTCGCAAAATCTTTCTCGATATCGGCGACAAAGATCGGACCATACAGCATGTAGTCACGAAGACTCTTACTGATTTCGCTCTTGCCGCCACCGCTGACGGTGCACGGCTTGTGGCAAAAAATTCCTTCTCCCACCGATCCGATCAACCGCCACGACGGCGCGGCGGGGTGCTTTTCGAGCCGGATCTTGTATCCGCTCGGTGCGATATAAATGTTGTTCGGGGAGAGCGCAATGCGATGTTCCTGGCCATCACGTGTCCATTTGATGCAGCGCTCGGTCAAAGTCGCGTGCGCGTCCTCGGGGATATAGATCACGGTTGGATCGGTGCGGTCGATTCCATAGCCCTCGGGTTGAACGTCGATAAAGGATCCGTATTCCTCTGTCATTGCATCGAATGAACGTCCGTTGTAGCGCCGGCTGTTGACCTGGAACTCCTCTCCGAGCGAATAGGAGGCAAACGCAAGTGCTCCGCCGGCGTGTTCCTCTTCGGCATTTCCCATCAGGTTCGCCGCGTAGCTGATCTGGGTCTTGACCTCTTTTTTGCAATAGCCGTAGTAGTTGTCGGCGATCAACGTGACGATCACACCGGCGCTGTCGCGGCAGGTCAACTTGAAGGCGCCGCCGTCGTTGTAATATTCCGACGGGTCCTTCCAGCACATCGAATCTTCTCGCTGGCGCTCGGTCGCGTCATCGAAGTGCGGAAGACCAAGCTCTTTCTTGGTGATTGAAATCAGGTGTGGTGCAAGGATCACGCATCCGGTGTGGCCGCTCCACGACCGGACGTCCAGAGCGGCGTCGTTGGCTGCTGTCAGCGGGTCGCCGGCGTTGCCGAAAATCGACTCGACAAAATCGAGATTGCTGACAAGCGAACCGGGCGCGAAGAACCGCGTCTCGAAAGATTTGGCGTCGCAGTACCCGGGAACTTCGGGGCAAACCGACGGCCGCAGCAGCAACGAGACCCATGTGT
>JAHELS010000028.1:25085-43846 GCA_024644085.1 Rhodopirellula sp. | reverse complement strand
GCGCCACGTTGACATCGTGGAGGTCAGAGATTCGAGTTCTCTATCGCCCATTGCCTAGGCACTGTCCCGTAAATGTGAGCCGAACGCGCTAGCGTCGGGCGTCGCGTTGAGAACGGTTCAGCTATGAGGCCCGCGGCTAGCGCCGTCGGCTCACCATCGGCTTTTCTTCAATTACGGGACAGTGCCTAGTAGCCATCTCGCTCCCTCGAGATGACGCCGGAGGGTATACCGGTCCGCCCGACGCTCGGCGGGCGCCCAACGGCCAGCGAGTAGGGTGCGTGCTCGCCACGCACCGACCCGGAATTGACATGCGGCGATGGGCAAGCATCGGCGAGGGCAGGTTGCACGCACCCTGCTGCTGCTGCTGGAAATGTTCCAGCTTTCACCGCTGGGTAGCTGAAGGTTTCCATGCTCCCGATTGGGGAAGGGGAAGCGATTGGTTCGGCGATGAGTGAAGTCAGACCAGTTCGCGTGGGGATCAAGAAGGTGCGTGACGGGCACGCACCCTACTGAACTTCAGCCCTGCGCGCTTGCGTCGGGCCTCGATTGGCACCGTTTTCGCAGGCCCGCGGCTAGCGTCAGCGGCTCAGGAACAAGAGCGGATTCAATCGCTCGACAGATTCTGTGTTTCATTCCATCGCGTCGCGCCGATCCGCGGTCAGCCAGTGTTGACTCCAAAGAATAACCAATCGGTTTGCTCGGTACCGACCAGATCGTTCATCGTGCGAACCGGACGCACCTCGACCGTTGGAAACACTGAGTTGAGCGCCGCGGAGAAATCGCTGCTTTCGGCGTACGACCAGATCGCCAATACGCCTCCCCCACGCAAATGTGCCTTGGCACCAGTCAATCCCTCGACCGTGTAGAACTGGTGATCTTCCTCGCCGAGTTGCTCACTCGGTGAGTGATCGACATCGATCACGATCAAATCGAACAGTGCGCCGGGCGGTCGCAAAAGTGTTTCGTAGATATCCCCCTGGATGATCTCCAGTTGCTCTGCAGCATTCAATTCATCTGACAGCGGCACGAGTCCGTCGCGGAGCCATGAAATGACTTGCGGTAAATACTCGACCACTTGGACACTTGCGACGTGTCGATCGTTCACCAATTCACGCGCGGTGTAACCGAGCCCAAGACCACCGACCAGCGTGCGCAGTCCCTCTCCACCGTGAATTTCCACAGCGCGCGAGGAGATCTCACGTTCGGAATCCGTGTTGTAACTGCTCATCAAGAATTCATGATTGAGCGTGACTTCGGTGACGAAGACACCGGGCTTTGACAACAGCTCGCGTCGCCGCAGACAGAGCGGTCCAAGCGGCGTTTCCTCGTACGCGAGTATCTGAAGTTTTGACTGATTCACGGACTTAAGCGATGATTTCTTCGGCCACCCGGCCATAGACATCGGTTAGACGGAAGTCGCGACCGGCGTAGCGGTAGGTCAGCTTCGTGTGATCCAGCCCGAGCAGGTGCAACGTTGTGGCATGAAGATCATGCACGTGCATTTTGTCCTCGACCGCAGCGATGCCGAAGTCGTCGGTCGATCCGTAACGCATGCCGCCTCGGACGCCGCCGCCGCACATCCATGTGGTAAAACCAGTGGCATTGTGATCTCGGCCATCGTCTCGGCGAACGGCTGGTGTTCGGCCGAATTCGCCACTCCAAATGATCAACGTATCCTTGAGCATGTCTCGCTGTTTCAGATCGGTGATCAAAGCGGCGATCGGTTTGTCGGTCGCCGCGCAATTGCTCGCCAGCCGTGCTTTCAAACTGTTGTGCTGGTCCCATCCTTCATGCGTCAGCTCAATGAATCTGACTCCAGCTTCGGCGAAACGGCGGGCCATCAGACATTGGCGGCCAAACTCTTCGGTCTTTCCTTCTCCGATGCCGTATTGATTCAGCGTTTCGGGGGACTCGCTGGATAGATCCATCACCGCCGGAACAGCCGATTGCATTCGGAAACCAAGCTCATAGGATTCGATGACGCCTTCGAGTTGGGTATTGGTCGGATTGCGATCAGCCGCCGCCCGGTTCATCGCCTGCAGTAGATCAAGCTGCTTGCGCTGCAAAGTCCCTTGGAACTGCTTGTTACGAATGTTGCCGATCGCTGTATCGGAACGCACGTCATGGATCGCCGTTCCCTGGTAAACCGCGGGCAAAAAAGCACTGCCGTAATTCTGGGCACCGCCGAGACGCGCCGGCGGTTTGATTGTGATGAATCCCGGTAGATCCTGGCTCTCGGTACCAAGTCCATACAGCACCCAAGCGCCCATCGACGGGCGGACAAATTGGAAGTTTCCAGTGTGCAACTGCACCAGCGCCTGGGGATGATTCGGAATATCGGTGTAGGAACCGTTTAACAGACAGAGATCGTCGGCATGTCGGGAGAGGTGTGGATAGAGCGTCGAAATCGGCAATTCGCTATCGCCATGGCGGGGGAATTTCCAGGGAGACTGTTTGAGCTTGCGGCCTTTTTGGGCGTTCAAACCTTTGACAGCCCCGCCTTCTTTCGCTGCTTCGCCGGGGCTCTTGCCGTCGTACTTTGCCAAAGCGGGCTTGTAATCAAACGTATCGACGTGCGACGGACCGCCCCGCATGCAAAGAAAGATCACTCGCTTGGCTTTGGGAACGATGTGCGTTTGCTTTGGCTGCAGCGGGCTGGAGTACTCGCGCGTCGCTGCTTCGGACGCCAATGCCGTGAAGGCAAGGTATCCGAAACCACAGCCGGTTGTTTTCAAAGCATTTCGTCGTGAAATCATTTTTGCTACCCGAGGATCTTCTTTTCGAGTGAGTCGATCGGTTTAATTGATGTAACGAAATTCGGTGCTGGCCAAAAGTGATTGACAAAATCCAGCCCACGCCAGCGTGCCGCTTTCACCGCTCTCGGATTGACCGCTTTCGATCAGAACCTGCTCGAAATCGGCAATGAACTGCAAGGCACGGTCGACCTCCTCCGAATCGGGCTGGCGCGAGAGCGTCAATCGATAGGCATGGTGTACTCGTTGATGATCGTCGTCGTTGCCCGCAACGAGCCGTCGAGCCAAAGCCTTCGCGCTGTCGATTACCTGTGGGCTGTTCATCATGTAGAGCGCCTGTGTCGGCACGGTGGTGACGTCACGTGCGCCGCTGATAATGCTCGGCTCGGGAAAATCAAACAGACGCAGCATCTCCGGCACCGCACCGCGGACAATCGGCAAATAAACGCTGCGTGCTACGTGAGCATCACCCAGACCCGATACATTGATGTTGCGGCCGACGATTCCTTCGCCCAACTTTTCGACACTCGAGCCGACCTGGGCACTGAGATCCAACTGCCCGCTGGATAACAGCATCGCATCGCGGATCGCTTCGGCCTCGAGTCGCCTTTGGTTCATTCGCCACAGCCACTGGTTACCCGGATCGGCCGCGAGCGACGTCGGATCATCGTCGCACGAGAGCCGGTAGACACGGCTGGTCATGATTCGGCGAATCAACCGTTTGACCGACCAACCATCATCGATAAAAGTCATCGCCAGGTGATCGAGCAACAGAGGGTGCGTCGGCCGATCACCATTGGCGCCGAAATTATTGACGGAGGTGACGATACCGCGGCCGAAGAGATGCTGCCAAACGCGATTGACTGCGACGCGTGCCGTCATCGGATTGCTTTTGCGGGTGACCCAATGTGCCAACTCGGCGCGACCGCTCTGCTTGTCACTCAGCGGCGGGTTTTCTTCGAGGGAGGCAATCGACAAAAAGCCACGGGGAATGTCGCGTCCATGATCTTCCGGCACGCCGCGTAATCGCAATTTGGTGTCAGAAACATTCGCTGCTTCGGTGACGGCCATCACCAACATCGCGTCCTCGGGTGATTGCGGCGCCGGCTGTGTCGCCCGTTTCAATCGTGCGTTGGCGCGACGGATGTCGTCATTGGCTTGGTCGATCCTTTTTTGAATTGACTTTCGCGCCGCGGCGTTTTTCGCCTTTGCCAACTGTTTTTGGTAGTTGGCAAGCCGGCGCCGAAAGTTTTTCAGCTGACCACGGTATTTCTGTTCCTCCTTGGCGCCGTTGTTACCTCCATTGACCGCCGCCGGCTTGATCTCCTTGCCCGTGATCGCCAACAGCCGTCCGGGGTTACGATTGCCATTGGTCCTCGCCGTTCCGTACAGCGTTTCGGTGCTGGTAAAAATCCCCGCCAGCGAATAGTACTCACTTTGCGGGATCGGATCGAATTTGTGGTCATGACATCGCGCACAGCTGGCGGTCAGCCCAAGGAATGCCCGTGAGACAACGTCGATCTGGTCGTCGACGACATCCATCTTGAATTTTTCTTTCTTCGTTTCGTTCAACGACTTCGGACCGAGCGCGAGCATCCCGGTAGCGATCAGTTGGCGATCACGTTGATCGAGCGAATCGTACGGCAACAGATCGCCGGCAATTTGTTCGCGAACAAATTGATCAAACGGCATGTCATCATTGAGCGCGGCAATGACGTAGTCGCGGTACTTCCACGCGCGAGTGAAGGTGCTGTTGCGCTCCATCCCCGTCGATTCGGCATAACGAACAACATCCAACCAATGCCGCCCCCACCGCTCGCCAAAGTGGCGGCTGCCGAGCAGGGAATCGACAAGCGACTCGATCGCCACGTCAGGATTGTCGCGCATGGCCGCCGCAAATTCGTCCAACTGAAGCGGTGACGGTGGCAGCCCGACGAGGTCAAAGTAAATGCGTCTTGCCAATGCGTCGCTGCCCGCATCGCGCACCGGTCGAACTCCGCCAGCCTCGAGTCGGGCCAGGACAAAGGCATCAATTTCGCTTCGCAGCCACTCACGATCACTGACCCTCGGTGGAATCGGATCGGCGATCGGCTGGAACGACCAGAATTCACGGGCCCGATCAATGTCAATTTCGCGGCGGATCATCGCGCTCTTGCCGTCTCGTGGATCATGAGCGCCCAAACGAACCCACTTTTCGAAGTCGGCGATCACTTCATCCGGAAGTTTTTCCTCCGGCGGCATCTCAAACGACTCGTGCCGAATCGCCGCCAGGATCAGGCTTTCGTCGATCTGACCGGGAACGACGCCGTGTCCGCTGTCGCCTCCCCTGCGGATTCCCTCTCGCGTGTCGAGCAGCAGTCCGCCCTTGGGTTCCTTGGCTGAGCCGGAGTGACACTCGTAACACTTGGCCACAAGCACGGGCCGAATCTTCGACTCAAAGAATTCTTGCTGCTCGAGATCGTCGGCCGCAAAGGTCGTGGCCGCGGAAAGAAACAGTCCGAAAAGAATAAGCCCGGTAATGGTTCGTATCATTGGATAGAAAGGTCGGCGGAGGACCTGAGTGAGGTGGGATGTAATGGCGGGATCCAATCGGTGACTGCATAGCATAGCAAAAACTGGCGTTGCTCCCATGATTCCTCGGTCCGTTTCAAGCGATCCAACACGTTACGGGGCCAGCGACGCGTTTATAATTGGCTGCGGAGAACCGAGGTTTTCTGATGCATAACCGCCAGTAGCTTGACGTATGCGGGCTGATCGGTCAGCAACGCGAAATCACCTTCGAAAAGTCGAATCGATGTCACACCGTTTCGGATTGGTTGTATTTCTTGTTCTTGCTGCTGCTTGGGAAGTTTGTGCCCAGCGCCCCAACGTCATTTTCTTTGCCGTCGACGACATGTGTGATTGGATCGGGCCTCTCGGCGACCAGCAGGCCGTGACGCCTCACATGGACGCATTGGCGAACCGGGGCCTCACGTTCAGCAATGCACACGCGCCGGGAACGTACTGTGCCCCTTCACGGACGGCGATCTTCACCGGTCGCTTCGCGTCGACAACGGGTTGTTACGGGACCGAGGTTTACTATCACGACCACCCTGGAATCGTCCCTTTGCAACAAAGTTTTCAACGCGGCGGCTATGCGACGTTCGGGGCCGGAAAGTTGTTTCATCATCGTGAAGGCTACCTCGACCAGCGCGGCTGGGACGAGTTCTTTGTGCGCAACGACATACTCAAACGCAAGGGTTGGCGAATCGAAACATGGCCGATGGCCGAAGCCGAGCGTGACGTGCCTTTCCCCGATCCGTTTCCCGCCAGCATCTACAACAAAGGAAAAAAAGTCACCGGCGGACTGTTTCTTGAATGGGGAAGCATTCCCGATGAAAAGGAAGAAGAAATGGCTGACACCCGCCGTGTCAATCACGCCTGTGACGTGCTGCGACGCGAACACGATAAGCCATTCTTTGTTGCCGTCGGGTTATACGCTCCGCATTTTCCGAACTACGCACCGCAAAAGTATTTCGACCTATACGATGCAGACAAGATCAAGACTCCGCCATACAAAGAAGATGACCTTGCGGATTTGCCGCCGAAGATTCGGAAACAAAAAGAAAACCGCAAGCGCCAGCATCACGAAAAACTGGTCAGGTTGAATGCGGTTGAGGATGCCATCCACGGCTACCTCGCTTGTGTTTCATACGCCGATGCGATGCTTGGCCGCCTCATGCAGGCACTGGCCGAAAGCCCGCACGCCGACAACACGATCATCGTGTTGTGGAGCGATCACGGATATCACCACGGAGAAAAAGGCGATTGGGGAAAGCACACATTGTGGGAACGCACCTCGAACGTACCGTTCATCTGGGCGGGAAAGGGCGTAAGCGCAGGATCAACCGTCGATGCGACAGTTAGTTTGATCGATATGTATCCGACACTCATTGACCTTTGCGGGCTGCAAAGGATTGACGGACTCGAAGGCGAATCGCTGGCCGGCACACTTCGCGATCCATCGACTGCGCAGGATCGAAATGTGTTTCTGCCGTATCTCGAGCCTGGCGCCTACGCGGTCATCAATCACCACTGGCGTTACATTCACTACGTCGATCACAGCGAGGAACTTTACGACGTGCGCAAAGACCCTAACGAATGGGACAACCTCGCAAATGATGAGTCATTCGCAAGGGTGAAGGCCGAATTGCGCGAAAGTGCGCCCAGAGCCTTTGCCCGGCGCGCGACGCCACTGAATCAACTGAAGCTCGTCGTTGAGGGCGAGAACTTTCGCTGGGAACCGAAAAAGCCCAAGAGATAGCCGGCCGCCAATGATCGCATGACGCGCGACCACCATCGCGAGCGCGGCACCGCTTCTGACAAGCCCCGTGACCAAATTGATTGCTCAGCCATGAACCACCGTTTCCGTGCTGCATCATTGCCCGTGTTGATGCTGGTTATTCTGATGCTCGACAAGACTTCGGCTGATACCGCGGCCCCAAACATCCTGTTCATCGTTTGCGACGACCTGAACACCCATGTTTCCACTTCGGGTTACGACCAGATCCAGACTCCGCAGTTCGACGAGTTGGCCGGTGATGCGATGTCGTTTTCGCACGCCTTTTGCCAGTACCCCGTGTGTGGCCCGTCGAGGGCTTCGTTCCTTTACAGCCTGTATCCGGAATCGACGGGTGTTCTGGATAACAAGGCTGATATCCGCCAAAGGAGACCCAACAGCATCTCGCTGCCGCGGTTTTTCAAGCAGGCTGGGTACTGGACGGCGGCGGTGGGAAAGGTCTTTCACTCTCCCAAAGACCAGCACATCGAAACCGCGTGGCACGAGTACCATCGATTCGAAAATGACGAACTTCCCGTGGTCGCGGAAGCTCAAAGGAACTTTGAACAGCAGTTCGGCTCCGTGGACAGGCCCGGGAATCGCGGGCGTTGGAAGAAAGCAAGGCAAGCCGCGATCGCTCCACTGAATGCGCAGACGCCGCCGGGGCACGGGCCCAGCGGTCTTCGGGACGATCAACATCGCGACGGCAAGAATGCCCGCCAGGTCGCGCAGTGGTTGAGCGAAAAGAGCTTCGGCGAAAAACCATTCTTCATTGCTCTCGGCATCCAAAAACCGCACGTTCCGTTTCTCGCGCCTGAGGAGTACTTCGATCTGTACCCGCGGGACAAAATCACATTCAACCGCGATCCGCCAAACCTCTGGGACACAATTCCACGCGACGCGATCAACGGACGCTACCGCGAGTTCGGTTTCGAACTCGGCAAAGAGGACCCGCCGCGTCGGCGCGAATTCATGCAGGCGTACCATGCGTGCGTCTCGTTCATCGACGCGCAAATCGGGATCGTGCTGCAGCAGTTGAAAGACGAAGGACTTTACGAAAACACGGTGATCGTCTTGACGTCCGACCACGGCTATCACCTGGGCGACCATTTTCTGTGGGGCAAGGTCACACTATTCGACATCGGTGCCAAAGTGCCGTTGATCATACGCGTTCCCGGCCTCACGCAACCGGGAAGCCGATCGGATGCGATGGTCGAACTTGTTGACATATTTCCGACACTCACGGATTTGGCCGGGTTACCCGGGCACGCGCAATTACAGGGAACCTCCGTGGTTCCTTTGCTGAAAGATTCTCGGGCGGATCATTCCAAAAAGTTTGCGTACAGCGTTGTCAGCCGCCGGGACGATCTGGGGTACGCGGTGCGCAATCAACATTGGCGTTACGGCAAGTGGCCCAATGGTGAAGAGTTGTATGATCTCGATCGCGACCCACATGAACGGCGCAACGTCGCAGGTGCCCCTGAGATGCAGCGCCGTCTCGAATTGATGCGATCGGTTCTGCGTCAGAAGCAAACGATGGCACGAAGAAATCGACCTGCCGGTTCGGTCGACATTAAGTAGCATCCTCGAAAGCGCGTCCATGAGAGCTCTCACGGTAACCCTGGCAATTGCTTGTTCTTTCGTTTGCACGACAGATCCCGCCACCGCGAAAGAACCGCTCGTGCTGGCCTACTACTACCCTTGGTACCAAGCGGGGGATTGGTCACGCCACGACTACGTCGGCACACCGAAGCTCGGCAAATACGGCACAGATTCGCCCGACGTTGTCGAGCAACACATCAAGTGGGCTGCGGATCACGGCATCGATGGATTGATGGTCTCATGGTGGGGAAAGGACCACCTCACCGAAAAGCATATTCAATCAGGATTGTTAAATGCGTCAAATCTCACTCGGACCAGGTTTGCGGTTTTCTACGAGTCGCTCGGACTGCTCGACGTGGCGGACGGACAGAGCGATGGTGTCGTCGATTTTGGCAAGACGGAAGTAATGGACGCTCTGATCGCCGATTTTCGACATCTCGCAGAGAACTACTTCGAGCACCCGCAATACCTGAAACTCACAGGACGTCCCGTTGTCGGCATGTACGTGACACGAACATTTCGCGGTTTCACCAAAGCACATCTCGGCCAACTCCGCAGCGCGATTGGATTGGACATCTACGTGATCGCCGACGAAGCGTTCCTCGGCGACCAGTCAAGTCCAGCGACGGCACGAAACGGAATCGGCGTTTTTGACGCTTACACCGCTTACAACATGTTCGAGAACGTCAATGTCCGTGACGGTGACACCGCATTGACGTACCAATCTCGCGAAGCCTTTCCGATCTTTCGCGAGTGGGCCCGGCACACGACGTTCATTCCAGCCGTTTTTCCCAGCTATCAGGATTTTCGAGGCCACAAGCCGCTTCCCGGCAGCCCCGCGGACTTCGCGACTTTGATCGACGCGGCCTCGACCATCGCCATGAAAAGCGATCCATCGACTCGGCCGATGCTGCTGATCACCTCGTTCAATGAATGGTGGGAAGGCACAACGATTGAACCAGCCAGCGAGTACGACACGAAGTACCTGGACGTGATCCAGCAGTTCAAGCGGCGCGGCGGCTAATGTTCTCAAGCTTCGAGTTTCGCATCCACAACGCTTCGTCGTGAAGCCTGTGTAGGGCAAACAATCCAATCTTTCTGCTGCGCAGGGATCTGTCAGCGGTTGAGATCCGATGCAGCGCCGGTTCGTGACGTGACATACTCGATTGGCAACTTCGGTAACGACTCGAGAAACATCCGCCCGTAACGCTTGGTATGAATTCGGGGATCGAGGACGACTACCATCCCGCGGTCAGTACGTGTCCGGATCAATCGCCCAAACCCTTGTCGGAACTTGATGGCTGCCTCGGGAAGTTGGTACTCGGCGAACGGGTTCCCACCTCGAGCCTTGATCGCCTCGAGACGAGCCTCGAGCAGAGGATGATCGGGGACGGCGAAGGGCAACTTGGTGATAATCACGTTTGTCAGACTTTCACCCGGCACGTCGACGCCCTGCCAGAAGCTGTCGGTGCCAAACAGGACACCCCGCGAGTCACGTCGAAAGGCATCGAGAAGCTGGGTTCGATTCTGATTACCCGCCTGGCTGTAGAGTGCAAATTGGTTCTCGGTGAGCCAGCTTGACAACGTTTGAGCGCATCGTCGCAGCAAGTCGTAGCTGGTGAACAGCACAAACGCATGACCATCGGACATCGATACGTACCGTTTGATTTGATCGGGAATCGATCGCTCGAACTTATCTCTCTCGGTCGACGGATCGGGTAGATCTCGGACGACGACCAACTTCGATTGCTGCTCGAAATTGAAGGGGCTGCCGACGCGAACCGACAACCCGCCGGTGAGCCCGATTCTCGATCGAAAGAATTTGAATTTGTCATCGGCTCCGGTTGCCAACGTTGCGCTGGTCATCACCACGCTTCGAATCATCTTGCTTTGGAACAATTCCTCGCGAAGTGAATGGCCGACATCGATCGGCGAGGCGGCGAGCGTAACGCGGTCGAGACCTCGGCGCGTACCACTTCGTTCGAGCCAGTAAACCGCTCCCTCCAATTCCTGGGCAATCCATTGCCGCAATCCTCCGGCCAACGTCAGCATCCGATCATGAGCGGATTCGAAATCCTTGCGGTCCGATTCGTTCTGCTGGCCGTCGGCCTGCTGCTTGAGTGCGATTGCCAGTTTTTCCATCGGCCGACTCAGAGGATTGTCGACGACATCGCGGTGCCGCACGCGTCCGTTTTTCGATCCACTGTTTTCCCACCAATCCAGTAAGTCAGCGAACAGGTTTGACGCGGCATAGCGACACTGGTCCAACTGCTTTTGCAATCCCTGCAGACTCTTGTCGACCAGCAACCCCTTCTGGGTACGATCGTTGTAGAGACGGTCGAACAGATAATCGAATTGGCCGCTGGTCAATCGTATTCCCAAATGATCCCCGGCTACCGACTCGATCGTGTGGCATTCATCCAGCACGACTGCGTCATAATCCGGCAGCAGTGACACGCCGAGGCGTCGGAGTGCCAGATCGCTGAACATCAAGGCATGATTGACGATCATCAACTGAGCATTGTTGGCCCGTCGCCTGGCTCGAAAGTAAAAACATTCCTTGTAATGTTTGCATGCGTGGCGCAGACAATTGCTCGTATCGCTGGCGACCTCATCCCAAACGACCGAATCGGGGCGCAGGGAAAGCGACGCAAGCGAACCATCCGACGTTTCACCGGCCCATTTCTTGATGGCACGCAGTTGACTGTGCTGCTGGTCGGTCGCCAGCAACGTCGTTGCCTTCGCCATCGCCCGGTTCATCCGCCGAAGCGACAAATAATTGCCTCGTCCCTTGACCAACACGGCTGAGAACTCTCGCGGTATCACGCTGTTAAGCAGCGGAATATCCTTGGCGACCAACTGTTCCTGAAGGCTGATGGTGTGAGTCGAGATGAGAACGCGCCGAGGGCGCTCGGATTCGTCCTCCTCGTCACTGAGCGTCAGCGGCGGGTCGGCCTGGTTATCGGTGGCGTACAGGATCGCCGGCACGAGGTAAGCAAAACTCTTCCCGGTTCCGGTCCCAGCCTCGGCGATCAGGTGCTGATGCTCCTGGAGTGCTTCGGCGACGCTCCGCGCCATCGTCAATTGCTGCTGGCGCGGCTCGTAATTATCGAGGCGTCTGGAAATACGGCCCTCGACTCCGAGAATCGAATCGACCGAGAGTTCATCCGTCAACTTGCTCTCGCCTTGTATCGGTTGCCGTCGGGATGTTTCGCATTCTCTATTGCATCACGAAACTTGCTTCCTGCTATGCAAGTTCGAACAAGTTGTCACGATAACAATCGCCGCCAAGATGGGCCATCAGCCCGCCGGAGACGCGAACATCGATTCGACGCTGGAATCGTGTACAACAGTGTGCGTCTGCACCCCGCCGATTGACCGGATAAATGAGTACTCTCCAGCAACCTTGCCCCTCGTGTGGACGCCAGCTCGAATTGCCGACCACAGCAATCGGTCGTCTGGCCCAGTGCCCTGCTTGTGAGGTGACGTTCACGGTGGAGTCGCCGGCGATGGGCGAAACATCCGTTGAGCCGGCGTCGGACGTGGACCAGGATCCGAATGCGTTACCGGGTGACGAGTCGAGCATCGGCTCATCAACGAGCGATCGCGACGTGAGAGAATCGACGAGCGATCGCAACGAGAGAGAATCGACGAGCAATCGCGACGAGAGAGATGGGGCCGAGACACCATTCGCGCCGAGTCGTGTGAGTGATTCCCCGAGTGATTCCCCGAATCACTCCCTTGGCGAATCGGGAGTGGAATTCCCTGGCGATGAGCAAAGAAACCCGTTCACATCACCCCTTGAATCGGGAATGGCCGGCCAGCCTTCGTTGAATCCCTACTTGCCATCCCAGATGGCCGCGGAGCCGGTAGCCACGGTCGGGGTGCTTCAGGTTGTTCCTCGAAGCGTCGAAGAAGTCTTTTCGGCGACACTCGCGATTTTCGGAGCGCGTTGGGGCGTTCTACTGGGAGCCTTCGTTTTGGTTCTCACCGCTTCGTTTGCGGTTTACTTCGTGCCGATGTTTGTGCTCGCAGCAATCGCGGATGCTGGGGGCGACATGTTCGGCTACATCGGATTGGCGATCTGGGTCCCGTTGATGGTGATCGCGGGATGTTACGTTTCGGTTGGCTTGGCGCGAAATGCAATCGCTGTCGCCAGAAACTCACCCGCCCCATTGTCGGAACTTTTTCCTCCGCTGGGAATCGTGGTGCGGTTTCTGATCGGCGTCGTGATTCTCTCGGCGGTCGTCGGCATCCTGGCTGGACTGTTCGCGGGTCTGATTTCGCTTGCCAATTCCGTGGGTGGAGGAGGCGTCTCGATCGCTGTCGCGGCGATCGGCGTGATTGGAGGCGGTATTTTAGCGATGCTCGGATATTGGTTTTTGTGGGGATGGTGGTTCGTTGTCAGCGACGGAAAAGCGGGCGCCATCGAGTCTTTAAAAGTCGCTTGGGCGATCACGAGGCACAACAAGATGACCTCGGCGCTAATGATTCTGATCGCGACCGTGCTCTCGATGGCGGGAGCTTCATTCTGCTATGTGGGCCTGTTGGCCACGCAACCGCTGACCAATCTGATGTTCGCCGTGGCCTACTTGTTGATGACGAACCAGACCCTCTCGGATCCTCGTTTCATGAATCCACAACCGTACCCGACGCAACCCGTCGAACCGGCAACGTGAGGGCGATTCATCCGATAGATTTTGCGATCGCGTAAATTTCGTGGGCGTCGAGCACGCGGTCGTTGCTCGTAAAAAGAGACTCGATCGCCATTCGATGCGTTTTCATTTTCAATCCGCCCACGCCGATCGCGCCATAGCCGACACCGCTGCCGATCGGTGCGGCCTTGTCGGTCACGCCGACTCCGCCAACTCCCGCCGGCGGCACGGCGTTGAGATCGATCGCGACTTTGAGCGAGTCCAACCCGAGCATCGTTTCTTTGTCAACCAGCTCGATCCCGGCTGCGCCACAGCCGATAACGATTTCGGCACCCGAGAGCGCTTCGGCAGTCTGGCCGCCGGGGGCGATCGCCACAGGTGTTACCTCTCCCTCGCCGACCGTTTCCATGACCTCGCTGCACGCCCGAGTGGCGCGTTCGATCGATCGGCTCGTCAACGTCACGCGGGCGCCGTCACCGGCGAGCAATTGCGCCACGCGGCGGCCGACCGGACCAGTTCCTCCCAACACGACCACCCGGGAATCCGCAAGATCTGCGTGACGGCTCGCAGCCACAACCGCGGCCGAGGCTGTGGTGTTGCAACCATTTGCATCGAGCATCAACGACACACGAACAGGTCCAAAAAACGCGTCGCGGCAAGCTTTCAATAATCGCTCAGCCACGTCCACGTCGCTGCCGCCGATAAAAATCGCGGTTTTGCAAAGGTCGTCGCCTCCGCGCGTGAACATCGCCCCGTGAACGAGGGTCTCGACGCTCGTGACTTGCACGCCCCCGTAACGAAGCAGTTGCTCGACACCTGCATCAATTGCAACCACCGAATCAAAGGAACTCGGCTGCAGATCACTGTCGAGCTGGATCAGAATTCGCTGGGTCATGGCGACGGCTCGTAACGGTGTGACGAAGCTAGTGATGAAGCAGTAGCACCACAGGGACAAAAAAAGCTTTCCGGCACGGCGGCCGGAAAGCTTGGATGCAAATTCGACGTGGGCCGGGATCAGAAGCCTTTGAACGGGTGGGCTGCGGAATCCTTCCTGGCCACCATCTCGTCGGCGGTCGGCTTGCCAGCCATTGCGCTGCGAAGCGATTCTTTGACAGCTTCGTAGTTGTAGTTGTAAATCTTTTCGTCGTCCTCGGCTGCGGGATGAATGAACACACCGCAAACACAAACCAGATCTTCGGCCTGGTCTTTGGGAACAATCCCCTCGCTGACGGCATCGGCAACCGCCTTCGCGACCCCAGCCTGTGCGGGTCCAAACATCTGCACCGCTTGCTTCATACCCTTGATGGTCACTTTCGTGATCATCACGGTCGAAGGCTTAACGGCAACGTTCGGCTCGAGCACTGCCAACAAATTCGAGTGCCCTTCGCTCTGGGTCGACAGCGCGTTTGCGAATGCCGTCCCAACCGGACCGTCTTTGCTTCCAATCATCAAGTCAATGTGCGCGACTTCGTTACCGTCACCAACCAGTGCTTCACCAACGTAGAATTGCATAAGGGAGACTGCCTATGGAGGGGAGATGCGAACGGCCCGCCCGGAAATACCAAGGTGTTTGCCCGGAAAATACCTGGGTGTCTGCCCGGTAAATACCAGCGTGTGGTGGTACAACCATCAAGCCTTTGTACAAAAGTCAACTCAAGGCCTCGCTACCTCGTGTCAATCCCATCGATGCCGATTCGTTTGTTCCGGGCGCAGGGGGAGAGGTTTGGCCGCAAGTTGCGTGACGAAGAACCTAGCAAACCCCACCGACGATGCAACCACCCGGCGACTGGGACGACCGATCTTTCCAATCTCACTCCCTCTCCCCCGCTTGCCCAGAGGGAAAGTGGATCGCGTTATGGGGCGCCTCGGTGCGCGCGGCCGCCGAGTCGGCAAAGCGTGCCGGATTCTCGGTGCTGGGGATCGACCAGTTCGGTGACACCGACACATTGGCGGCGTGCAATCGGCACATTCGCATTACAGCAGAGACCGAGCTTGAACAGCTCGCCGGAATTCGCGGCGGCCTGCCCTTGCTGCGGGTCGGTGGACTGAGCCGATTGGGTTGGATCGTGCCGCGAGTTGCCGGCGAAAGAACCGATGCCGCATCGTTGATTGCCGCGACGGTTGCGAAACAAATCGGTGAGCCCGAATATCTCCGTGCCCTCGCGGCAGCCGCGGGAATCGAGTTTCCCATGACGCTCGGCGGCGAAGAATTCGGAACCTCGGCGCGGCATGGTCGATGGCTGCGTAAGAATCGGCACAGTTGTGGCGGGCTCGCAGTTCGCTGGCTCGACCCCGCCGCAGCGCACAAGATCAACAGCAGCGAATGCCTGCAACGATGGATCAACGGGACGCCCTACGGTGCGACATTGATCACCAACGGCGACGGTGTCTCATTGCTTGGTGTCTGCAGAATGCTTTTCACGCGTCAGTCCGACCGGCCGTTCGTGTACGCTGGTTCGCTTGGTCCGCTGAGCGTGCCAAGGATGATTGCGGCACGGTTGCTGCGTCTGGGCCGCGAGTTGGTTGCCCAGTCCAAATTTCGCGGGCTGTTCAATGTTGACTTTGTTGTTGACCGGCGTGGGAAACCCTGGCTTCTCGAAATCAATCCTCGTTGGAGCAGCTCAAGCGAGTTGATCGAGCGCGGGTTGATAGACCGGGGTCGGATCCGCGACGCGCACCACGCGGGCGACTCTCTGGTCCGACGATGGATCGACGCCCTCGAGGGCGGGGAGATTCGCAGCCTGGATGATGGATTGGCGGAGAAACCGCAGTCGAGGTCGCCGTGTCCGGTCTATTTGAAGCGTATCATCTACGCGCGCCGGACAACTCGATTCGATCACACAACGGCCACACAACTCCTGTGGGGGAACGAATCTCTTCACGACATCCCGGCCGACGGCCACCTGGTACTGGCGGGCCAGCCGATCTGCACGCTGATCACCAAGATCGACGAAAATGAAAACGACCCGATGCGAAGGCACCGGGTCGTCGTGAGAAGCTTGAGTTCCCCGGGCAGTTATTCTTCGCCGCGTTCGTCGGCGTACGAGTAAATGCGATAGAGCTCGAGATCATCCACCGAATCGGTGACCGTCAGCGTTCCGTCCTGATCGAACAACAACATCATGCTCGGCTCGGGCAATTCTTCGGTAATCTCCAATGGAGCACCGCCACCAAGGGAAATGATCGTGGTGCCGCTGATGATCTCGGCATCGGGAAGCTTCTTGACCTGGAGGGTAATGGGGTCGACGACATCGGCCGATTCGGCCTTGTGACTGAGCACCGAACCCTCGGTGACATCCAATTGGAACGGGATTCTCGTTCCCAACTTCAAATCGATCTGGGACGCGACGATCTTGGCGGTCGGCAGATCACGCATGAACTCGACATCCCTACCGCCGACCTTGCCAACGTTGACCGATGGGGGTGTCACCGGTCCGACGAAGTAGTGTTCCGGATCCGGCAACGAGACGGGATCCGACGGTTCACTCCATTCACTCCACCGCTCGAACGTGCGTCGGTTCTTTTCCATTGCCTCACGTTGCAACGCTTCGACTCGCAGCGCGACCTCCGGTGCCAGACTGCTCGTTTTCGGCTGAAGGGTCTGGCTGAACGGGAAGTTCGGATCGTTCACAGCGTAGCGAATCCGATAGACGTACTTGCGGCCGAACGTGGGTGAGTTTCTGAATCCGGCGAAATCGTAAAAGCGAATCAACTTGTAATCGACGGGATCTTTTTCGATGGCGCCGCGGGTGAACATGGCCATCATGCCCATCCCCATACCGCCTTCCATTTCGCCCATGTCCATCTCGTCCATGTCATAGTCCATCATTTCCGCCCCGCCGCCGAGTCCGGTCCCGCGTTCGCCTGGATTGACAAGGCCGGTCTCGGCATCGTCGAACGAAAAGTCGCGGACCTCTTCGGTATCTTCTTCGGGATCGAGAAGTCGCTTGAGTTCTTCGTGCGGAAGCATCGGAACCAGCGGATGCTTCACGTAAGGCCGGTAATCATCCAGAAGCACCGGTGGAATCCACATCGTCAATGCATCGTCGCGATAGTCGCGTGGGACGATTTCGGGAGCGAAACCGCTCCAATTGAATGCTGCCAGCTTGGTATAGAGGGTACGGTCCCAAATCTTGACCCAATCTTCCTCGTCGAGTTGGTCGAGGGGTTTGTCGGTGACATCGGCGCGCTGCACTTCGAGGTTGTAATAGAAGGGCGTGTCGCGGCGCGGATCGTATTGCGACGCATCGGCGAACGCCATTTCGTACGCTTCGTAAAGTTGCTTGTGGGGAACCACCGCCCGCCCGGCGATGAAAAGTGCGGCCTTGGGTTCGGGTTTACGTTTATCGGTAGTCGCCGTGGGCCGCAAACCAAAGTCGAACTTGGAATTGAACATTCGACCGGAACCCATCGCCCCTTCGCCCATGCCTTCCATGCCCATCATGTCTTCCATCCCCATCATGCTTTCCATGCCCATGCCCATTTCGTCGCCCATTCCCATCATTTCTTCCATGCCCATCCCCATTTCGTCACCCATGCCGCCGCGTCGCCGCGAGCGTCTCGGTGCGCGGGTCTTCTTCTCAATCTTCTCGACCGGATCGGCCGGTTCGAGCGATGCGAGCGCGTAGGTGGGATCATCACTGGTGCTGCCGCGCACGGCGATCACGGTCGCCACCGATGATGTCACGATCGATTTGGGCGCAGCCAAAACGGGGTCCTGGCGACGGACAACCGATTGCTGCTCAAGACCCTCCCAGGTTTTTTCGAGCTTGTATGCGGACGGCTCGACCACCGTGTACAGTTTCCTGGTCTGCTGGACGATATTGAACGTCGGCTGACGTTCCGGCAAGATCGCGTCGTTGTGATTGACATCGATATCGCTTTTGACCTCGGTCGCATCGGTTCCCAAACGATCCGGCTGGTGTTTCGCGAGAAAATCAGGTTTCTGCCACCCTTGGTAAAGCAGAAAGCCAGCCCCGCCGATGATGCCGACCAGAATCATCTTCTCGATGTGGTGAATGAAAAAGCCTTGGATCTTGTCGGTGTCCATGGAGGTTTCCCTTGTCTCGGGCGGGATCGAAAAGGTGTATCGGAAAGTGAAACGAGAAAACGATTACGGCAATGCCAATGGTAGCAAGCCCGGCGGTGTCGTTGCCGCGGGCGGTGTCGTTGCCGCGGGCGGTGTCGCCGCACCGGGCGGAGTTGTTGTCGCGCCGGGCTGGGTCGTCGCACCGGGCGGAGTTGTCGCACCGGGCTGGGTCGTCGCACCGGGCGGAGTTGTCGCAGCGCCGGGATAGCTCGCCCCCGGACGGCCCTTGTGGCCGTCGCTGTTACAAACCACGCCGCAACGGTGGCCGAGCGGAAAACCGTCGGTCAACAGCCACTCGAAAGTTCCCCAGGCCGAATGGATCTCCATCGTGGTTTCCAGCTTCC
>JAHELS010000028.1:0-25075 GCA_024644085.1 Rhodopirellula sp. | reverse complement strand
TGTCGTCGCGCCGGGCGGAGTTGTCGTCGCGCCGGGCTGGGTCGTCGCGCCGGGTTGGGTCGTCGCGCCAGGTTGGGGAAGTTCGCCTGTCGTCGCCGTTGGCGGAGTCGCTGCGGGCGTTGTCGCTGCGGGCGGAGTCGCCGCGGGTTTGGGTGCGACCGGTGTTCCACCGATGGTTTCGGTAGCCCCATCGATCACGGTGTCCTCGGTAACCTGTTCGTCACCAAGCTTGACTGGATCGGGCGGGTTGAAGATCGAGATAATGCCGTACACCTCGACGGACATGTCGAGTGGGAACTCGGCTTCTTTCGCGGCCGAAGGTGTGGCGCCGGCACCCATGTCCATGCCCATGCCCATCCCCATGCCCATGCCACCTTCCATTTCTCCCATTCCCATCTCTTCGCCGCCCATTTCCATTCCACCGCCTCCCATGCTGTCCATGCTGCCCGAGGCATTCCCTTTGGGAAGCACACGGACTTGATGGACTTCGACCATCAACGCGGCGCTGCCGCAAGCAGCGACCAATTCGTGCACGGATCTTTGGTCCATGTTCAGCGCCATCATCACGGGCACTCTCTTGGCAACCGCCAGGTTCGCATCACTGGGGCTGTTGCTGGTCAATGCGGAACGTAATTCGGAACCGGTGATCGGTTCCAGACTGGCGTTGACATAACGATTGTCTGCCGGATCGACTTCGAGCGCGGAGGTTCCCCCCATGCCTTCGCCCATGTCGGCCATGTCCATCCCTCCCATGTCCATCATGTCCATCATGTCCATGTTGTTCATTCCCGATGAGGCCAACGCACCCGGTGTGGAGATTGCACCGGCACCAAACGAAACGGATTCACCAATGCCAATCCGCAGGATCTCGTGGATTTTCGCCTGATACCGCTGGCGGGCCTCGCCGTTGACGTCCGCAATGATTTGCAGCAACTGCTTGAGAATCCACAGATTCTCCTGGGAGTAATAAACTTCGAGCGAGGTCGGCTGTTCGCCACGCCAAGGAAACAAGTCACCGAGAAGTTGTGATTGGCTTCCGGTCGACCAGGCGACGAGCGGTCCGCCTTGGGCACCGGTGATATCGACGGTCGGACCGCCACGTGCTGCGCCCATGCCCATGCCCATGCCGCCCATGCCCATGCCGCCCATGCCCATGCCACCCATGCCCATGCCACCCATGCCGCCCATGCCGCCCATCGCGTTCCAAGGCGCCGTCCATTCGGCGCCGGCGATCTTGGCGATATCGGGCAGCACGTTCTTGATGTAGTCGGCATACCGATTGAGCAAGGTGGTTTCGAGCTCATCGGCTTCTTCGGTCGGAAAATCGACGTAGATTTCGATCGGGATCTTGCCCTCGAACTCGCGAACAAAGTCCTGCTTCAATTCCCTGACGGGCCAGGTCAGGATTCCCTGTTGCCGGTCGTAAAGCGTCTGCCAGGCCTGGAGCACCTGATCGCGCCGAGCGTCGATCAGCAAATCCATCGCCTCGTGTGAATGATCGTTTGGCAGCGTATCAAGTTCCCCGCGAACCGAGCTGACGGTTTGAATCGCCGATTCGATCTTCTGGGTCTGGGTGGCGTTTTCCTTCGCCAGCTTGCCGGTACTCAAGTACCAGACGCCGACGGAGGTCAGCAGCACAACCGCGCTGGCGATCCAGAACCCGTACTTCATCGCTGTGGCGAGAAATTCTTTGAGTTGATCCATGGGACTTTTTGAATTCGGGACGGGGTGATACGGGACGTGAGTGAATGTGACCTTGGATTCTTGCGGCGATCCTTACTGGACGGCTGCGACCGATTCGCCGGCCGCCTGCGCTGCCGACTCCTCTTCCTGTTGCTTCAGCTTGAGGGCTTCCGCTTTGGCCTCGAGGCGTTCGCTGAGCACCTTCTCCTGCCAAACGACTTGATAAACGAAGTCAAGTCGGGGGACTTCGAGCATCGGCGGCTCGAAAGCCGACTCGGGATCTCCGGCGGCCGGGGCGGCTGGGGCAGCAAATCCGCCTTGATTCGCCGGCGCCGAGGGCATCATGGTCGGGTCGAAATCGGGATTGGCAATCAACGACGGTTTTGCCTTGTTGTCGTCGAGCAACAGCGGATACGTCAGTCCCATTTCCTCGAGCGTGAACGTTTCAAAGATCTCGGCGCCGTTGGCGTCTTTTCCGACTGGCAACTTGACCGTATTGGTCAGAAAGCTCGTCGTCATGAATTTGCGGACATGGTTGCTGCCTTCCGAGCCGATGTTCTCGGGGCTGTTGTAATAGTGGTAACAGCGCAGTTCGATCACCCAACCGGGTCCGGTGGGGCCAGCTTCCGCGGCAAGCTGCGCCTCGAGATCCTCCTGGCTGATCGTCGCATAATTGGTAATGCGACCCCAGTTTCGCATTTCCTCTCGGTATCGCCGGGCGACGTCTTCGGTCCACCACGTCGTAAGGTCTTCGTAGTGTTTCGTCTCGAACTGCGTGACATGGATGTCCGTTCGTTCCTCAAACGGCAATTCTTTCGGTCCGGGAATCTTGCCGTCGGGATAGGTCGTTCGCGGGATCGCGGCGTTGACTGCCTTGATGACCTCGAGCCATTTCAAGCGGCGTTCCCAGTCCCCCGATACCTCCTGGCCCATGACGTCGAGGTAGGTCAGTTGCGCGTTGAGTTTTTCATCCTCGTCAACATGGTTGTCACGGTACGTCTTCATCGAGTCGACCTGGGTGATCGACTGAGACCAGAGATTATCATGCGTGGTCGCCCAGCTCTTTTCCATGAACGCGTAGTGGCCCGTCATGCCGATCAACAGCGCCGCAAGCCCGGCCAGCGTCCAGGGTTTTTTGGCCCGGATCATTCGCGCGGTCAGGATTTCGCGCGGCACCAAACTGGCGTGCACCTGCGAAACGCCGAGTCCCTGCAGGCACAGTCCGTAACAGACAGCAAACGTCGGCGCGTTGTCGCGGAAAGTTGGGATCGACAACACGTCATCGCCTTTGAGGCGATTGAATCGATCGACCACCTTCACGTCGAAACCGAGATTCTTTCCGAGATAGGCTGCAAGTCCCGGCATCTTGACCGTGTTACCGGTCACCAGCAACTCGCCGATCTCAGCCTTCTTGTCGATGCTGCGGAAGAACCCAATCGAACGCTGGACTTCGGTGACCAGATCGTTGAAGACCGGACGCATGGTCTGGAAGATCAGCTTCGGATCGACCGCCTCGCGGGCATTGCGTTTGAGGTGTTCCGCTTTGGCGAAGGTCAGCTTCAAGTCCTTGGTCAATTGACGCGTGAAGTGATTGCCGCCGATCGGCATGCTGCGCTGCCAGATCCGAAAACCGTTGGTGACAATCAAATCGCTTGAATCGGTGCCGATCGAAAGCAGCACACTCGAGGGGGGCGGGTCATCGGGATCGAACACATCGGCCTCGAGCCGCTCGTGCATCCGGTCGTAGGCCACCATGTTGTAAAGCGCCAACGGGGCGAGCTGGACAACGTCGACTTCGATGTTGGCGTTGTCAAAGGGAGCGAGTTGCCGGTAAGCCATTTCGCGTTTCATCGCGAACAGACCAACTTCGCTTTCGAGCGCATAGCCTTCCTCGACCATGCTGCCCGGCATCATCTGGTAATCCCACGCGACATCATCCAGTTCGAACGGGATCTGTTGCTTGGCCTCGTACCGCACGATGTCGATGACTTTCTTGACTTCGACCGGCGGCGGTTTAAAGAATTTTGCCAGACCGCTTTGACCCGGGACGCTGATGCAGACCTTTTCATTGATCGCGTCATTGCGCTCGAGCAGTTGCAGGATCGCTTCGCTGACCAATTCCTCGGGATCCGCCTCGGGTTGGCTGAGGATCTTGGGGTACTCGATGTAATCGAAGGCTTCCGCGACAACCTCTCCGTCCTCGAGCGAGCACTTGAGTGCCTTGAGAGCCGTCTGGCCGATTTCGATTCCCCAAACAACTTGACTGCTTGCCATCAGTTTTCTGCGCTTCCAAAAGAATGAGGAGTTGAACGTCGCCGTGGATTTTCCGGATCAACAGCCGAATCGTTGCGGACACTCGGTCCTGATCAAAATGTTTCCCGTGCGCCTTTCGACCCCGAGCACCACAAGCTCTCTTCGAGTTACAATCCTGTCATCGCGTCCATTCTACAGCGCGCGCCGCAAAAGGGATCAAAGCGTTCCGAGGAACCGAACTATTTGATGAAGGAATGTGAGTGATCGGAGTGGTGGTTGCCGAGGCCGCCGCTGCGGGGCACACCTTGGGGTGACCACGCCGCCTTGACGAGATGAAATAGATGGATGGATGAGACCGGATAAGGATCCACGCGGAGAGAAGAGGGAAGGAATCCCGCTTTTCTCCGCGAAAAGGACTAGCAACAGTTTATCGATCACCGCACCAATAAGTCAAATTTTACTTCGCCATGCCCCGATTTGACGAGTGTTGCGTGCTGATTCCAGCGGCGACGTTGGAAGATTTCCCTACCGGTTTATCCGATTATGACGCTCGTAGCCTTTTGGCAGCCTGGACCGTGTTGTGGCATCCGAGCCTGATTGCCGACGCCCAGCAGATTCCCACCTGGTACCGAGCCGATTCTCCTCCCGATCCGGTCGGCAAACGCCTGTTCACCGTTCCGACGCCAAGCGTCGATCAGTTACCCGGCGGATATGCCGCCCGAGCCGAGGCGACCGACGGCTGTTGCTGGGCGAAGGGCGAATCGCGTGAGGAGATGATGGCGGCCATGGCGGTCGAGGACCCGCCGCCTGTTCGCAAAGCCGGGCGAGAAGTCACCGTGGACGATTTCTTCGCCGCCGGTTTCGCATCCCTCCAGATCCAGGTCATGACTCGGCGACTGCGGTACACCAGCAACCTCGATGAGATTCATCTGCAAAGCAGAGTCGTTGCGGCGGCGAAGTCTTTTCTCTCCGGCGACGCCGAGACGACCATCGACGCCCTTCACGACGTTTTTGATTGTCTGGCGGAAGAACGCGACCACTATTTCTCGTCCGATCCCCACCTGATTGATCTGACGTTAACGAGCGTCTCGACCATCGATGCGTTGTTGGATTCGGTCAGCAATTCGCAAGGTGAGTCGACCGAGTCGTCCAACGATGACGACGATGCCCCCTTGCCGACCCCGGGGAATCTGCTCGTCGATACCGAAGTCGCCGCTTGTCTCGGAGAATCGGATGATCCCCGCGCCGCTCATCTGCGCGCTGCTCTGGCAAGTGCGAAGCTGGGTTGGGCCGGCGGCGGTCCGCCCGAGGACGTCTGCCTGGACACGATGACCTTCGCGCAGGCCGAATCGGTTTTCCGCGACGTGTACGACCAGACGACTCGGGCGATGGGCGCCGCGCCGCCGGTCTATGGTCGGTTTTCCGGAGCCACTCCCGCGGACATCACCTCGGTGCTGGTCAAGCTCGGATACCGCGGCATGATCCCGCTCGACTTCGCTGGCGGCGGAGGCCACGGCGACGAAGCGAAAGTGATTCTTCAATCGGCCGGGGCGGAACTTCACGCGTTGACAGCCAAACCGATTGATGCGGCCAGCGACGCATCGTTTCTGACCCTTGGGCCGCGGCTGGGTGAAGCGATTGACGGCGGGGAAATTGCCACCGCGCTGCTGGTCCACTGGCCGGGACAAACGTGCGACTCTCTGGAAGATCTGCGCCGCGTCGCATCGTGGAGCTTGTCGCTGGGCCGTTTCTGGACCTTGGAAGAATACTTTGTCCATGGCGAGCACCCTTATCATCACGGCACCGCGCAATCCTCGTCGGCCGACGCGGCCCGCATTCTGCAGCGACAGGTTCAGTCAGAATCAAAAGACCCCATTTCGTCGCTGGCAAACCGGTTCCGCGACCTGGTGCGAGGTGAACATCGCGCGATCATCGCGGGGATGTCAGCAATGGTCAGCGGTGTGGAGGCGACCGGCGAACCTTCGGCCGAATTCGCCGAAGCGATCGGTGCAGCCACCCGAATCGAGGGGCCGCCGGTAGATTCGTCGCCGGGTTCCTCGTCGTCGGGTTCCTCGTCGTCGGGTTCCTCGTCGTCGGGAGATTCACCTCGCGATGCGACGTTGGTTGTCAATCCTCATTCCGCCGGTCACCGAGCCTCGGTGGACGTGCGCGGCACGGGCCCCAAGCCAGCCGGGCATCTGTTCGCCAACATCGACGATGGGGGCAAACGAATTGCCATAATCGATGTCCCCGCCTGCGGATTTGTCGTTGTCCCAGAGAATGAGATGGCCGGGGGCGAGGGCGTATCGATCGGTCGCAGGATCCGCGACCGATGGCTGGCTAAACCCGCCGGGATCGCCGCCGACGATCGCTTGCGCAACGAATTCATGGAAGTCGCGATCAGCGCCGAGTCGGGCGGTGTGGCTGGCGTTTACAGCGGCACGACGAGGGGAAACCGGTTTTCGATGCGCTTGGTCTGCAGCCAGACCTTCGAGAACGGAAAAGAACAAGAAACGCTGATGCGGTGCAACGATTTCCAGATTCTTTCGTCGACCCCGGCGCGCGGCTGCATCGCGACCGAAGGAGACATCATTGATGCCGCCGACAATTCCGTGCTGGCCAAATTCCGTTTTCGATACACCCTGGCGTGCGGCAGCCGCACGCTGAAGGTCGAAGTCGAAATCGATCCCGCGTCGACACTCATCGACAATCCCGCCGAACCGGTCGATCCATGGAAGCGTTACCTGGCCGCGCGGGTCGCGGTGGCCAACGAGGCAGCGATTTATCGGACGCTTGTGCGGGACAGAATCCACCGGGCCCGATCGCGGCGGCTGGTTTCGCCGCTCGGGGTCCTCATCGATGAAGCCGATCGGCAAACATTGATCTCGGCCGCGGGGGCACCTTTCTTTCGCCGCGTCGGCGACCGGTTCCTCGACGCATTGCTGTGGACGCAGGGGGAATCGGTTCACGCAATGTCAATGCAGATTGGCTTTGACGTCCCGAGCCCACTCGCCGCGGCGCGAGCGATGATCGCTCCACCGACGCAAGTTCCGATCAAGGCATCGGCAAAGCTCGCCGAGATCGGCTGGATTCTGCACGCTTCACCAAAGGACCTGTTGATCTCGCAGATCGACGTCGATCGCCGCACCGACGGACGTTTGGCCGCGATCGTGCGAGTGATCCAAACACGGACTCAGTCGTGCAAGGCGACCGTTCGATTTTTCCGCGACGTCGAGGCCGCCTTCCTGTTGACCGGACCCCACTCCGATTGCCTCAACCTGTCGCTCGACGCCGAGTCCGAAGAATCCAGCCGCAACGAAACCACCAGCACCGATGGGTCCGCCGCCGAACCGTCCGCCGACACCGGTGAATCGAACGCCGCCGCGGCGGCGGAGCCTGATTTGCGCAAAGACACTTTGGCCGAGCGTCTGGCGAGTGAGGGTGACACGGTGACCGTATCGATCCCCAGCCACGGTGTCGCCGAAATGTTGGTTGTGTTCGTCTCGGACGCGAACTGAGCCTGCGGAATTCGCCTCATCGGCCGAAATCCCCTCACCCGGCCCGGCGGTTGAACTTTGACACTTTCAGATTTGTGCTAGTGTGAGTGGCATGGCCACTGGCGAACCAAAGACCAAGCTGAGTTTTCAAGAAGCTGCGATTCGCAGCGGAGTGGTCAGCGCTCGCAAGTACAAGAAGACCGTTGAGTTGGCGGGGACCGACGAAGACGAAGTCATCGCTGCGATGTTGGTCAAGAGTGGAGTTTTGACCCAGTACCAGTGCCAGCAATTGCGTGCCGGCCGCACCAAGCTGACTCTCGGCCCCTACCTGATCACCGACTGGATCGCCCAGGGCGGAATGGGTCAGGTTTTCAAGGCAGTGCACGAGGTGATGGGGCGGCAGTGCGCCGTGAAAGTACTTCCGCTTGGCAAGTCGACTCCCGAATCACGCGACAGCTTCATGCGCGAGATTCGTCTGCAGGCGGGGTTGGACAATCCCTACCTGGTGCGTGCCTTTGACGCCGGCCGCGATGGCAACGTCCATTACCTGGTGACCGAGTTCGTACCCGGCCACGATTTACGCCGGTTGATTCGCAACAATGGTCCGTTGCCGATGAACGATGCCGCCCTGATCATCTCGCAAGCCGCCGTTGGGTTACAGTACGCCCATGACCAGGGAATCGTGCATCGCGACGTCAAACCGGGCAACATTCTTGTGACTCCCGATGGTCATGCCAAAGTTTCTGACATCGGATTGGCCGCCTGGAGCATGGGGCTCAATGACGACCCGCGCGCCGGCAAGATCGTGGGGACGGCCGACTACCTTTCGCCCGAACAAATTCGCGACCCGATGTCCGTCGGTCCGCTTAGCGATATCTACGCGTTGGGATGCACGTTGTATTACACCGTCACCGCGAAGGTCCCGTTTCCCGGTGGCGATTCGCGCTCGAAGTGCCGGCGCCACTGTGAGCAGACGCCGTGGCATCCCAAAAAATTTGCGCCCGACTTGTCCGAGGAATTCGTCGATGTGATCGCCGACATGATGGAAAAAGATCCGGCCCGGCGGATCCAATCGGCTGCGGAAGTCGCCGACCGGCTCGAGCCTTGGACGGCCGCCCCGAGCATTGCCGTGGACCAGCCGATCGATCGCCAGGTCTGGACACCGCCACCGCCCCCCAATGAACCTTCCCAAATTCGGGAGTTTCCCGAGGCGGCGGAGATCCCCAGTTCCGGCAATTTCGGCTCGGGCAATCTCGGCTCCGGCAATCTTGCCAGTTCGGGCAATCTGGCCGGATCGAGCCATTCGGGGTACTCCGATTCGGTGACGGCCGTGCCCCAGGACCCGGAAGATTGGCAACCCTACTCCTCGCGAAGCATCGACTCCCAGAGGGCCCTGCCGATCGCGATCGCCCTCGCGATCGCGATCCCGCTGAGTCTTTTGATCGGTGCGATCGTGGGATTCATGATTCGGGGGCAGCTCTAGCTCGGTGGCTCTGGCTCGAGCCGTTTGGGCGTGAGAGACGTCGATCTGGCCGGATCGTCCGGAATGTGTCGATTGGTTCAAGGTTGACGATTATCAGTGACGATAAGGACCAGTGACGATTCGGCTGTGAAAGCCTCGTTCGCACGAAAAAACGCGTTTCCTACCGGCGATCTTGACTACCCCTACCACGCCACCTAGACTCTGCCTTGTGTTAAGTTGAAAGTGGCAAAGGGTTTACAACGATTCCGGCAAAGTATCGCGGTGCGACGAGGAAGTCTGGGTGACCAAAAAAGACATCGTGAGAACGATCTCCGAAGAGGTTGGACTGACGCAGCAGCAGACGAAGGAAATCGTCCAAAAGACCTTTGACGCGATCATCGAGTCATTGGTACGAGAACGACGGATCGAGTTGCGAAATTTCGGTGTTTTCGAGGTCAAACCTCGAGCCGCCCGAAAGGCTCGTAACCCGCGAACCGGTGAGCAGGTCGACGTGCCGCGCAAGCATGTCGTCACCTTCAAGCCGGGCAAGTACATGGAAGCGAAAGTTCGCGACCTCGACGAGGCGGAAGAGCGCCGCGTTTTGGAAGCAAGCACCGATAGCAAGACCAACCAAACCACGTCGGCGAATCCCATCGATGAGCCGACACCCGATGGCCCCAGTGGTCGCTGGGACACCGACTGAGTCGGTTCAACCTAACACTCACCGATCTGTTCAAAGCGATAGCGAATCGTTCACGGAGGAACGCTCGATGCGACGTTTAATGCAAATCACTTTGCTGGCCGCTTGTATGACGACCACGGTCGGCTGCTTCGTGCCGATCTACTCTTCGCGGCCCGAGCGCCGTGTGCAGCAATTGCTGTTCACCTCGGAAGACCTGCGATCGATCGTCGATGAATGGGAACGCTTCTGGTTCCTCGACTCGCCGAGCCACATGACCGTGATTCGTACCCACGGCGGCATTCTTTAGCCGACTTGGTGTCGATCGATCCGATCGCCTGACCCCCGTTGCTCGGGGGATCGGTTTGGTGATGCTCTCAATCCGCTCAAGCCCCACGGTTCTTACCGGCGGGGCTTCTGGTCGTCGATGGCTTTTTTCAGCGTCGTCTCGAACATGTCGACCATCGATTCCCATCCGAATCGGTTCACAACGCTCTTTGCGGCCTGGCCCATTTTTGACCGTAATTGCGGGTCTTTGACCATCTTTTCCAGGCCGAGTGCCAACTCGCGGGTGTTGTTGGGAACGAGTAGCCCGAGTTGCGGATCATCCAGAATGACCCTCGGTCCGCTCTCGCAATCGACTGCGACGCAGGGGACTCCGACCGCCATCGCTTCGAGCAGGGCCGAGGGAAATCCTTCGTATCGACTCGGCAGGGCAAAGAGTGTCGCTTCGGCAAGCTCGTTCCAGATCGGACTCTTCCAACCGGGCAGACTGACACGATCGCCAAGCCCGCGATCATCGATTCGCTGTTGAAGTTCGTTACGCCTGGAACCCTCGCCGAGGATGCGCAGCGACCAACCACTCGACCGATCAGCAAACTGGGCGAAGGCGTCGATGAGTCGGTCGAAGCCCTTTTCGTATTCCAGCCGTCCCACGGCCAGGATTCTGCGATTCTGCTCGGCCGCCTCTCGGTCGTACTCGATCGGCGGCTGCTCGACCGCCGACGGGATCACGACCACTTGGTTATCAAACCGCGATCGAAGATGGCTGGCCGACGTTTCGGTCAAAGCGATCAGCGTAGCCGCGCGTGGATAAGTGCGGCGCCGCAGCAGTTCCCAGGCGGGTCCGAGATGCTGTTGCGACGGATCGCTCCGTTCACAGACGACCACCGGCGCATCGAGCGCGGTCGCCGCCATCAAAACAAGAATGTTCGTCCGGTCACAAAACGTTAGCACGACGTCGGGATTGGATTGCGAGATCGCTGTCCTCAGGGCGCCGATTCGCTTGCGAGTGTTGACCAATTTCGACCACCACCGGTGACTTTCACCCATGACGTCGAGTCGCCGACGTTCGACATCGGAATCGACCTCGTAACGTTCGCGATGACCGTCATCGAGGGTGATCAATGCAACGTCGTGACCGCGGCGGCTTAGCTTCGAGGCCAGCGAGGCGATGACGCGTTCGGCTCCGCCACCATCGAGCGAGTGAATGATGCAAGTGATTCTCACGTTGGCCCGTCGGGTCGCGGCGGTGGAATCGACCGGTCGGCATCTGGCGGATTCTCCGTATTTGACCGTTGAATCGACCCCGGCGGGCAATTAGCGTAGATCTGGCAGGCACGGGGAGGTGCCCCCGGAAAACCGCAGCGCCGGCGTCGCGTTTCGCTCGCTCGCACTTCCATCATTCACTGTGTCCTGTAGAGGTTGTCGATGAAAAAGTTATTAGTCGTTTCCCTTTTTGCTTCGGCCGTTGTCCTGGCGTCATCCGACAATGCTTCGGCCCAGCGACCGGGTTCGTACAGCTTTTTGCCCTTCGGGTTCTATCAGCCTTACGGTGCATCGTATGGCAACGCTCTGCGAACACCACCCTATTTCGCGACCAACCCGCCCGTCTACTACGGTGCCCGGCACGCTCGCCCGTATGGTTTGAGCCCGTTTGCTTCACCACCGCTGGTCACCGCCGGTGAGCGATACGAAAGCCGGCTCCGCAGCCAGTTCCAGCAACCGCTCGTGCCGACCCCCGCGCCGCTTTGCAATCCCTACATTCATTCGGCGACGAAATCAAAACCGGCCGTGACGCGCGGGCTGGTTCGCTCCAACCCGTTTGTCGAACCGAACGATCGGATCGCCAAGAAATAGGCGGGTTCGGAGTCGGGCCAGGAAGTCGATCCGGTTTCGCAAAGAAGCGGAACCGGTTTCTTGTTTTGGCAACGTTCATTCGTCCTCGCCACCGACGCGCGCAATCCCCATCGTGACGGCGAACCCGACTGCGACCAGTCCCAACGCAGCGATCGTCTGGACCGGACTCGGTCGAAAGTACTCCGTGGCCCAGTCGTCCGGCTCGATGTCCGCGAGAGTTGCTTCGGTAACGATGCGTCCCTTGATCATGACTCCGACCACCGGAGGCACCGACGCCTGGAAAGGCCAAAGACCGACGGTCGACCCGAGCAGCAATCCGATCAACACACCCAGGGTGGCCTTTCGATGATGGTGCAGAAACCACTGCAACAGGTTGCCGACCAGCACCACACCGCTGATCACACCCAATCCAACCGGCAAGACCACCGACAATGCCGGCTCCATTGCAGCGGCAAAGTTGCGCGATTCGAGCGCCGATTTGAAATCTTCGATCGCCGAGAGAATCGGCACGTACTGCCCCAGCAACAACAACAAGTATCCTCCCGAAATGCCGGGCAGTATCATCGCGCTGGCGCCGGCAAGTCCCGCGATATACATCATCACCACGTTGGATTCGTTGCTGCCGACAACCCCCGTCGCCTGCAGCATGGCCAATGTGGTCATGCCGGCAAAGGCAATGATCGCGCCGAGTATCAAAGACGCGGTTGCGGGCCGTGCCAGTCGCCAAACCACCGGAAGACCTCCCAGGGTCAAACCGATGAAGAGGCTGTACATCACCCAGCGATGATCGACGACAAGATTCTTGAGCGTTCCGGCCAACAACAGGATTGCGATGCCGGCCGCACCCACGACGCACCCCAGCACCATCAACGACCGCGAACGGAAACGGAAACGCGTGACGTCGGCCACGGCATCGATGAACCTTGGATAAATCCCCGCGGCCAACAACATCGTCCCACCGCTGATGCCGGGAACCAGATTCGCCAGGCCCATCAAGGTTCCGCCAACAGCCGATCGCGACACCAGCGCCGTGGTGGAAATGTGATCGAATTCATCAGGATCAAACTCATTGCGATCAAGATCGGGCGGTGCCGGATCACTCGATCCCGCCGGGTGCTTCCCGACCTCCGACTCGGAGGTTTCACCGGTATTGTGATCGGGCGGGTGCATCAAAATTTCCTTCGCTTACAATCGCGTCGGTGCTTCACGTCACGTTTCCACTGTTTTGAGCATGCAAAGGACGATCCGTCGACCGTGAAAGCGTTTTACCTTCGTCTGACGTCGCGATTGGATCAACCATCCCGTGCTTGAAATCGCGATTCTTGCTGTCGTCCAGGGGATCGCGGAGTTCCTTCCGGTCAGTTCCTCGGGACACCTCGTCATCCTGGGTGCACTTTTCGGTGAACTGGCGGAATCCCCGACTCTTGAAGTCATCCTGCATGCCGGCACCCTCGGGTCGATTCTCGTCGTCTTTTGGCGGCGCATCATTCAGTTGATCGCACAGGATCGGCGCGTCGTGCCGATGATTGTTGTCGGCACCTTGCCAGTGGTCGTGGTCGGTTTGGTCGTCAAGACGAACTTCCAGTCGGTGCTTCGAAGCCCCGTCCTCGCCGGGGCCATGCTGCTGGTCACCGCCGTGATGCTGGTCGTGCTTCGGCGGCTGACCGCCCAGGGTGGGCTGTATCAAGCAATGTCACTCACGGCCGCCTTCGTCGTGGGATGCTTTCAAGCGTTTGCGATCCTGCCGGGAATCAGCCGCAGCGGATCGACCATTCTCGGTGGACGCTTGATGGGCTTGAGCAATGAGGACTCGGTGACCTTCTCATTCTTGCTTGCAATTCCGGCGATTTTCGGAGCAACACTGCTGTCGGTCAAAGATGTTTATCTGCAATACACCAGCAGCGGTCAGATCGAGTTCTCGATCATCCAGTTGGTTCTCGGGGCTTTGATATCGTTTGTCGTTGGCATCGGGGCGCTCTACTGGCTGATCGGATGGAGCCGAAAGGATCGGCTTCACTGGTTTGCGTGGTGGTGCTTTCCTGTTGGGATTGCCGCAATTGCCTATTTTGGTGTTTGACACGAACTCGGAGACTCGGATTGGTGTGGACACGTGTTTAGCGTGTGGTACAATCGACGGCACGGATACGGAGAATTTGCTACTTTTTTGCCACACGAGAACCCTGCTCTTATGTCCACCCAACTCACCGATCGGCAGCAGAAGGTTTACGACATGATCCGCTCGCTCATCGTGAAGCGGGGATATGGACCGACGGTGCGAGAGATCGGCGAGTACTTTGGCATCAAAAGCCCCAACGGGGTGATGTGTCATTTGCGCGCCTTGGAGCGGAAGGGTTTGATCACGCGGAGCCCCAACAAGTCCCGCGCGATCGAGTTAACACACGCGGCCGACCGAAACGGACATGCGCTTCCGATGGCGGGGATGGTTTCGGCTGGTCCCACGACGCTGGCTTTCGAGCAGAATGACCGCGTCGACTTCAGCGAGATGTTTTTCAAGGACGATCGATTCATCCTTCGCGTATCGGGCGACTCGATGATCGACGCCCACATTACCGACGGCGATTACGTCGTCATTCAAAAACAGGAAAACGCGGAATCGGGCCAGATGGTCGTTGCCCAAACGGGCGATGGCGAAGCGACGCTGAAGTTTTGGTACCCCGAAGGAAACCGGATCCGGCTGCAACCGGCGAATGCTTCGATGGATCCGATCTACGTCAAAGATGCCAAGGTGATCGGAGTCGCCGTCGGCGTCGTTCGCACCGGCGTGTGAGACGGGAGGCTGGATTCCGCCCCGGGCGTGCCCGCTGGGATCCCGGACCGCCGGTAACGTCCGCCCATTGTGACCCCGGCCCGCTGTGACCCGGCCCGCTGTGACCCCGGTCCGTTGTGACCCCGTTGTGACGCCGGACCGTTGTGCAACCGGTCGATGACCTCGCTCTCGGCGATCGGTCGGTCGAGCCTGCGAGCCGTGTTTGGCTGAGTCCGCCGATCCTGGCAGTACAGGGGGGCGATTTCTGCTGCGTTTGACCTCGTCGTCTGGTATCCTAGCTACAGGTGTTTTACCGCGGCCTGGGCAGGTCGTGGCGACGCCTCGCCTTCTCTTTTTCGCACCCTCGAGGAAACGCTCTCATGAGCCGAGTTGCTCAAGATTTTACCGACCTGCTGCTCAAGCAAGGTGTGATCAGCCTCGATCAATTGACCGAGGCCGAGGATGTGGCCAAGTCGACCAACGCGGATGTTGGCGACGTGTTGATTCAGATGGAATACGCGACCCCGGAAGAGGTCGCGGAGGCTCTCGCCGCGCATCACAAGATTCCATTTGTTGATCTCCGCTCGGCCCAGATCAGTGATTCCGTCATCGAATTGGTGCCCGAGTCGGTCGCCCGAGAAAACAACGTGTTGCCTTACAGCGAAGAAGACGGTGCGCTACGAATCCTGATCGCCGACCCGTTCGACCTGGAAACCATCGAGAAACTGCGGTTCATCCTGAATCGAAAGATTGAAACCGCGCTGGCCCCCAAGAACGCCATCCTCGGTGCGATCAACAAGTATTACGGGCAGGTCGAAGGTGAATCGGCTGACTCGATGCTGCAGGAATTTACCGATACCGCGATCGATTTCACCGAAACCGATGCCGACAGCGAACATGCCGAAGAGGACGTCGACGACAGCAGCGCGCCGGTGATCCGGCTGATCAACCTGATGATCCAGGAAGCGGTCCAGTTGAGGGCCAGCGATATCCACGTCGAACCCTTTGAGGACCGCGTCCGGATCCGCTACCGAATTGACGGCGTCTGCGTCGAACGTGAAAACGCCCCCCGCCGAATGCTCTCGGCCATCATCGCCCGTATCAAGATCCTCTCGAAAATTGATATCTCCGAAAAACGGCGACCGACCGACGGACGCATCAAGATTACCGTCGGCGACAAACAACTCGATCTCCGCGTCAGCATCATCCCGACCAACCACGGCCAATCCTGCGTGATGCGGCTGCTGGACAAGGACAACATCAAGGTCGGGGTCCGACAACTCGGCCTCTCCGAACGCGACTTCCGTAACTTCAATTCGCTGATCCGCCGTCCCAATGGAATCATTTTGGTGACAGGCCCGACCGGAAGCGGCAAGACGACCACCCTCTACGCGGCACTCAATGCACTCAATCGTCCCGACCGAAAAGTGATCACCGCCGAGGACCCGGTCGAATACTACCTGCCGGGAATCAACCAAGTCGAAGTCAAACACAGCATCGGACTCGATTTCGCGCTGATCATTCGAGCAATGCTCCGTCAGGCGCCCAACATTATCCTCGTCGGCGAAATGCGAGATCACGAGACCGCATCGATGGGAATCCAGGCTTCTTTAACTGGACACTTGGTATTCAGTACATTGCATACGAACGACGCGCCCAGTGCTATCTCACGAATGGTGGACATAGGTGTACCATCCTACATGGTGGCCAGCAGCGTGATCGCCGTCCTGGCCCAACGTTTGGTGCGGACCATTTGCCCCCGCTGTAAGGTGCGTTACTCACCACCGGAAAGCGTGATCAAAGATGCCGGCCTCCCGCCCGAAATGGTCAAGCAGGCCGAGTTCGCGCGGGGCAAGGGCTGCGCCTACTGCGGGCGGACCGGATACCGGGGCCGAATCGGCATCTATGAACTGATGCTGATCAACAGCAAATTGCGCGAGTTGATGTTCAAGGGAACCACCACCAAAGAAATTCGCATGGAAGCGATAAACAACGGCATGTCAACACTTTACGCCGACGGAATGCTGAAGGTCATCCGTGGAATCACGACCTTCGAGGAGGTCTACCGCGTCGCCAAGGTGACCGAGCAGGAATCACTCGCCTTCGAGCACATCGTGAAAGATCTCGACTCGCTGTAATCCGATCTTGGTTGGATCCAGGCGTCGAGTGCTGCCCGAGTCATCGTGATGGCACCATCGTTGATGACACCAGCCAACACCCCTGCGATGGGAGGATTAATTCCCCCGCTCGTGCCGGCATGAACGGGCCAGCAGGCCGGCGGCGTGATTCATCATGACGGCGCACCGTCAGAGGTCCGTTACGGGATCGAAACAACGTTTTCTTGGACCGCCGGCCGATCTCAGCGATAATGCTTGCGTCGCCGACAAGATGTCGCCCCAGTCACACGGAAGTTCCTGCGACACCTGAGAGCTCTGCCACATTCTTCTCATCATCCGGCAGCTTTCACGATCGCGATCCCAGAACTTCACTTTTCATAAACGTGCATCTTCCACTTCCGCGACACGGCGCCTTGAGCGTGGGCCTGGTCCACGGTGGGGTGGTCGTTTCAAGACGCGACCCGAGTTAGGAGTCGACCCTTGGCCACTGTTCTCATTGACAAGCTTCTGCAGGCGGCGATCAAGCAGGGCGTCAGCGACATCCACATTGTTGTCGGCCAGCCTCCCGTATTCCGGTTGCACGGCCGGATGCGGAAGTTGGAAACCAAGACGCTCGAGGGCGAAGACGCGGTAGCGTTGATGAAAAGCATCACGCCCGAGCGTTGCCAGCGCGAGTTACAGGAGGCGGGCAGTACTGATTTTGGATTCGCCTTTGGCGAGGCCGCACGTTTTCGTGTGTCGGTATTCAAGCAGCGTGGTTTCATCTCGATGGTGCTGCGGCAAATTCCCAATGATAAATTGACCCCCGAGCAACTCGGGCTGCCCGAGTCGGTGGTCAAGATGGTGCACCGGCCTCGCGGGTTATTCCTGGTTACCGGACCAACCGGATCGGGAAAAAGTACGACGCTGGCCAGCCTTATCAATTTGCTCAATGAAACAGTCGATCACCACATCATCACGATCGAAGACCCGATCGAGTTCTATCACGATCACATCGAGAGCACGATCAATCAGCGCGAGGTTGGAGTTGATGTTCCAAGCTTCTCCGAGGCGATTCGGCGCGCCTTGCGTCAGGACCCGGACGTGATCCTGGTGGGCGAACTTCGCGACCTTGAAACGATCGAAGCGGCCATTAGCGCCGCGGAAACCGGTCACATCGTGTTCGGGACTCTGCACACCAACAGCGCCCAAGGGACGGTCAACCGAATCATTGACGCGTTCCCCGGAAATTTGCAGGACCAGATCCGGACGCAGCTTGCCAGCACGTTGATCGGCGTGGTTGCCCAAACGTTGCTACCGAGAATCGGCGGCGGACGATGTGCCGCGTACGAAGTCCTGGTCGTGACACCCGGCGTCTCGAACCTGATTCGCGAAAACAAGACCTTCCGGATCAACAGTGCGATGCAGACCGGAGCCAAGTTCGGCATGCAATTGATGGACGACGCGCTGTTCAACCACTGGAGAAACGAACTGGTCACGGTCGAAGATGTGCTTGCCAAGGCGCACCGACCCGACGATCTGGCCAAACGAATCGTCTCGGTTCGCAAGGGACTCGGTGACGAAGCGATCCCCGTGCCCGAAGACGACTGACGAGCGAACGAAGACGACTGACGAGCGAACGAAGACGACTGACGAGCGAACGAAGACGACTGACTACCCAACTCGCAAAGACAAATCACGTTCAATGACACACGTTGAACGACCCTTACTTTTCTGACTCCTCTTATCCAGACCCACTGCCATGGCACCGCGTCGCATCGGACAGATCCTCGTCGACCTCGGTTTTCTAACCGACGAACAGCTCGAAATCGTGCTCGACGAACAGGAACAGCAACCCGGTGCGTTGCTGGGCCGGATCGCCGAAGACATGCAGCTGATCACCGACGAGCAGCTGATCCAGGCGCTGGCCGAGCAGATGGGAATGCAGACGGTCAGCCTCGAAGAGGCCGAGCTTGATCCGGAAACGCTTGGCAAGATCAGCGAGACGATGGCACAGCTATACCGCGTGGTGCCGCTGAAGTTCGAGAACGATGTGTTGACCGTGGCGACGTGCGATCCGCAGAACCTGACGATCCAGGATGAATTACGAACGTTCCTCGGCCATGACATTTCGATGGTCGTGGCAACCGAACGCGACGTGATGCAGACGATCACCCGGCACTACGACAGCGAGGCCGAGAGTGTCGAGAAGCTGGTCCAATCGCTGGCCGACGACGAGGAACTCAAAGCCGCGATCTCGGCGCTCGAGAACGAAAAGTTCAACATCACCGACGCCGAAGCGTTGGCCGACTCGGCACCGGTGCGCAAACTGCTCAACATGGTGCTGCTTTTGGCCATCAAGGATCACGCCAGCGACATTCACTTTGAACCGTTCGAGGACGAGTTCCGCATCCGCATCAAGGCCGAAGGGGTGCTCTACGAAATGGTTCCGCCGCCGCGCCACCTGGCGTTCGCGATCACCACGCGAATCAAGGTCATGGCCAGCCTCGACATCGCCGAGCGCCGCATGCCCCAGGACGGTCGCATCGAGTTGATGGTCGGAGGGCACCCGGTCGACCTCCGCGTCAGCGTGTTGCCGACCATTTTTGGCGAAAGCGTTGTGATGCGGGTGCTCGACCGCAGCGTCGTGAACCTGAGTCTCGAAAACGTCGGCATGAGCGAAGCGATGATGTCCGATTTCCGCAAGGCGATCGACCGTCCCAACGGGATCGTGCTGGTCACCGGACCGACCGGAAGCGGCAAGACGACGACGCTTTATTCATCGCTGACCGAGTTGAACGATATCAAGGACAAATTGATCACGACCGAAGACCCGGTCGAATACGACATCGATGGCATCATTCAAATCCCGATCGACAACGACGTCGGCGTGACATTCGCCGGTTGCCTGCGGGCAATTCTTCGACAGGATCCCGATACGATCCTGGTCGGCGAAATCCGCGACCTGGAAACGGCCGAGATCGCGATCCAGGCGGCGTTGACCGGTCACCTTGTCTTCAGCACGCTGCACACCAACGACGCTCCGGCCACCGTCACCCGGCTCAAGGACATGGGGATCCAGCCCTTCATGATCTGTGCCACGGTCGAAGCGATTCTGGCACAGCGATTGGTGCGACGCGTGTGCACCAAATGCCGCGAGGAAGCCAAAGTCACTAACGCCATGCTGACCGATCTCGGCATGAAACCCGAGGACATCAAAGGAAAAAAATTCTTCAAGGGCAGCGGCTGTGACAATTGCAACAACACCGGATACAAGGGCCGCATCGCGCTGTTCGAGTTGATGCTGCTCAATGACACGATACGGGAAATGGTGCTCGGCAACGCGTCCACTGACGAGCTTCGATTGGAAGCGCAGCGAAACGGCATGGTGCCGCTTCGCGAATTCGGGATCGCCATCGCCGCCGACGGAATCACCACCCTCGACGAAGTGATCCGCGAAACGGTCCAGGAATAGAGCCCTCACGAATAGAGCCCTTACGAGTGGACTGCCTCGACCGGCGCGCCAGCACGCAACCAAATCATCCGACGATTCACTGACTATTTTTCACCCCTGTTAACTCCCCAACTGTTAACTGCCCAACCGAAGACCGGCCAAGCCTTATGCCTATCTATCAATTCGAAGCGATGGACGCGACCGGACAAGAGATCCGGGACGAAATCGATGCCGCCAATGAGGAAGAGGCGCAAACCACGATTCGCCAGATGGGGTACTTCGTCACGAAGATCTCCGTCAAGAAACAGGCGGCTGCCGGACCGGCGGGCAAATCGGGCCGTAAACGCGGCTTTGCCATCGGTGGTGCCAAGACGAAACACATCTGCGCGTTCACGCGACAATTGTCGATTCTCCAGGACGCCGGGCTGCCGATCTTGCGGAGTCTTAAAATCCTCGAGAACAACCAGAAGCCCGGCAAACTGAAGAACGCGCTGATGGATGTTTGCGAGGAGATCGAAGGGGGTGCGACCCTTAGCGAGGCGATGTCCAAATCGCCCAAGGTGTTCAGCCGTTTGTACGTGAACATGATCAAAGCGGGCGAAGCGGGGGGTGCACTGGAAACGATTCTCCAGCGTCTCGCTGACTTCCTCGAGCGGGCGGAATCGTTGAAGCGAAAGGTTAAAGGCGCGTTGATTTATCCGGTCATCGTTGTCCTCGTGGCGACCTTGATTCTTACCTTCATCATGTTGTTCATTGTCCCGACCTTCGAAACGATGTTCGAGGAATTCGGGCTGACGCTCCCCGCACCAACGCTGTTGTTGATCGCGATGAGCAATTACATCTCCGGCTATTGGTTCCTGTTGATCGCGATGCCGATCTGTTTGCTGATCACGGTCAAGTTGATGCGCAAGTTCCGTCACGGGCGGATGGGCTTTGACATGTTCATCATCAAGGTGCCGATTTTCGGCAGCCTGATCGAAAAGAACATTCTGGCCCGCACGACGCGAACGCTGGGAACGCTGATCGCCAGCGGTGTGCCGATTCTCGAAGCGATCAATATCACGCGTGAGACATCGGGCAACGCAATGTTCGAGCGGATGTTCACCCGCGTCAACGATTCGATCCGCGAGGGTGAAGTCATCAGCAAGCCATTGGCCGAATTCAGCGTGCTCGGATTCCATCCGATGGCATTGGTGTTCTGGGCGTTATTCGGATCATTTCCCGGATGGGTTTTGATGTCGATCGCGTTGACGGCCAAGGGGACCAAGCTCGATGACGGAACGATGGTCGAAACGCTGACGATGATGGGAACCTACGCGGTCATCGGCGGCGGCGTGTTGGCGGCGCTGTGGGGATTCACGAAAGTCAAGTCACGCGTCGTGGATGACCTCGTCGTCAACATGGTCGACGTTGGCGAGGAAACGGGCGAACTCGACACGATGCTTTACAAGGTCGCGGACACCTACGACGAAGAAGTCCGAACGATGACTGATGGTCTGACCGCCTTGATGGAACCGTTGATGATCGTGTTCCTCGGGCTGGCGGTCGGGTTCATCGTGATCAGCCTGTTCATGCCGCTGGTCGAATTGATTACCGGTTTGACTTGATCACAGAGAGTCGTCACTCGTCGCGCGGGCCGCCGAGGCCGCGCGTGCGAAGGGACAATCATTCACAGAGAATCATTCACTGCCAACTGAACAACAACTTATCCAACCAAGAACAGACTCATGAAAAACATCCGAAGCCAAACGACGCGCACCGCCGACGGTTTCACGCTCGTCGAGCTCCTGACGGTGATCGTGATCATCGGCATCCTGGCCGGGATCGCGATACCGGCAATCACCGGTGCGCTGCGGACGGCAAAGGAAGCGGCGATTCGGACGGAGATCGATGTGATGTCCCAGGCGATGGAAGCTTACAAGCTCGAGCATGGTGATTACCCACCCGATTTCTCGGACTGGGATGCCGTCGAAACCCATTTCCGCAAAGCGTTTCCCAGCATCGACAACAACGAACTGAGGATCCTCGCCCAGTTCACCCACTACAACAGCTCGATGGAGCGTTGCGACAGCGGCGGAACGGCTGACCCGCGGACTTCAGCCGCGTTTGATCACTATCCCCACGCGATCGATCGCGCCGAAGCACTCGTGCTCTGCCTCGGCGGATTCAGCAAGGACAAGAAATTACCGTTCACCGGCCAGGGCGGACCGTTGGTGAAGATCAGCTCAGCGCCGGCCGCCGAACCGGACGGAACCAACGACGACTTCACTTTTTTCCAGTTCAACTCGGAACGGGAAACCGGATTCTTCGACTTTGACCCACCGCAATTGTCGGTGTCGCTGCTCGGGCCCGCCGGTGCTCCGTTTGCCTATTCCAACGACGAAGGCGCGACGATCGGTGGAACGTCGACCAATAGCCTCGGCATCGTCTACCATCCCGATCCCTTCCCGACCTATCACCCGGCCGGCAGCACGATGCCGATGGTTTATTTCAGTTCACGATCGTACGCCCAGGCATGGGGCGTGGCACCGACGTCAACCACCGGCGCGATCGCATGGAATTCGGGCAACAGCAACATTCATCATTTTCTCAACCTCTACTTACCGGCCGGCGCGATCGCGGAAACGGGCGTGGCGCGGCCTTACGTTTCGAACGTGGTCGACACGACCAAGCCGAGCACCATGAGCGGCTTTACCGTGGCGCCCGCCAGCACGGTGCTGCAGTTTGCTGAGGACAACAAGTTTCAAATCGTCTCTGCCGGATTGGATGACTGCTACGGCGGCATCGTCTCGGCCGGTGTCGGTGGGGGCGTTCCGGGGATCTCGGTTTTCCCGAGCGGTGAATACTACAACCCCTTCGCGACATTCACACCTTCGGGTGCGTTCGCCACGATTTCGTCGGTGGACAAGTACCAGGACGATCTTTGTCTGCAAAAGCAATACAGCGGTTCCTCGGTTTATCGCTCGAGCCAGCCGCAACTCGATAACGTCACCAACTTCTCCTCTCGAACTCTTGGATCCGACCTTCCCTGATTGTTTGCCCGATTCAATCGAATCAATGGCACAACGTCGGACTGGTGGAAATCATGTCACGCTACTCGTCTAAACGAACCGCATTCACGCTCGTCGAATTGCTGACCGTCATTGCCATCCTCGGCATCATCAGCGGCATGCTCGCGATCGCGCTGGCCGGCGCCCAACGCCAGGCCAAGGAGACGCGCGCCGAAGGGTTCACCGACCGATTGAACCTGGCGATCTTGAACGTCTATGAACAAGAGTCACGCCGGATCGTGACTTCCGTTCCCAACACACCACGGTCTTTCGACCACCACAATCAATCACTCTTGATGTGGAAGCGAGATTGGCTTCGATGCGCGCTGCCCGATCGAAAACAGGACCTGATCGATCCGCCTTCGGAAGTGCGGTATCCACTCTCGGCGGCCGCTGGTGGTGGCTTCGCCAGGTTGGACAGTGGAGTCGGTTCGGCGAGATTCGAGCGGCTGGCACGCTATCGCAACCGTGTGCTGCGAACCTATCAGGCACTGAATCCAGCCTCGCCTCCGACCAACTGGCCCGCTGCGGCGGCTCTCTGGTCCGAGACTAATCAAAGCTCGGAATGCCTTTACATGATTCTCGCCAGCAACATCATCAATGGTGTCCCGGCACTTCAGACATTGAACGACCGCGACATTGGCGACACCGACGGGGACGGCATGCCCGAAATCATCGACTCATGGGACAACCCGGTCGGTTTCATGCGATGGCCCGTCGGCTTGTACCTGACTCCGGATTGGAACAGCCCGCCGAGTGACCCGGCTGTATTGGCAGCGATGAAGCGAAAGCTTGGGCGTGACGCGATGGACATCGTTTACAGCGACCCGAGGTACATGGATTCATCCCAGGCGACGCCGCCCGCAAACCACGAGGCGCAGGATCCTTTCAACGTCTACCCGATGGTCGTCTCGGCCGGAGCCGATGGCGTCTTTGATTTGTACGGACTCGACCCCGACACATCGGGCAACCCGCCCAACATCAGCTACGGCACCAACACTTTGACTGACAATTCGTTGATCCGTGCCGGTTACGGGAATCCGTTGCCCTTTGTGGACCCGTACCTGTATCAAACGCCGATTGCTCAGCAATTGGGAGCGCGGACGGACGCCGCGGAGTCACGAATCAACAACACATCCGACAACGTCTATCCATCCGTGAGCTTCCAATGATTCTTCATCGAAGATCCGCAGCAAACCGGCATTCGCAATGCGGCTTCACATTGGTGGAAGTCCTCGTGGCGCTGGCCGTGATTTCGGTGCTCGCCGGGATCGCGTTGCCAACGGTCAAGAATACGCTGCGTGAACAAAAGGTGACCCGCGCCGCGTCGCTGGTGCAATCGGCCATCGAAGAGGGCAGGGCACGCTCGATCGGGCGCGGGGGCGGCGGCGGAGTGATCATCGACCGACTCGGCAGCGCGACGCTGGTCGAGCGATCCCAGTCGCTGCGGATGCGGATGGCCGAGTCACCGCCGCTATACAACGGCGACGCCCCTAATTCCACGGCACGACTGCGGATCGCCAAACACGGCACTTTCCCGAACGATCCGTCGCGGGACAGCTTCTTTCTGCTGTTTGATTCAACGCAAGTTCAAATGATTCGATCGGCGATGGATGTCGCTAATGGCGTTCCCACGTTAATCAACCTTGGCGATGCGATTTTTCTCGGTGACGCGAAGTACCCGATGCGAGTCACGAGCATCGCGACCGCCGATGGACAAGCGCTCGCCCTATGGGGACTGACGGCGACACCGATGTTGCCCGGTCCCGGTTTGCCGCCGACCTATACCCAGGTCCAGATCACGCCGGTCGAACAGAACGTCGACTTGCGTCGGTTCCATTTCGTCGATCTTGCATTTGCGATCCAGAAACAGCCGCGGCCTGCAATCGCGCTTCCTCTCGAGATGCCCGTTGGCACCGCGATCGATTTGACCGCGTCGGGTCTTGGACGTTTTGGCAACCAGTTTTCGCCGATGGAGATCATGGGGAATTACGT
>JAHELS010000179.1 GCA_024644085.1 Rhodopirellula sp. | reverse complement strand
GGTACGTTGCTGGTGTTGCCTTTGTTGCAATACGTTCCCATGGCAACGCTGTACGGCATCTTTTTGTTCATGGGATTCGTTTCACTGCGCGGCATCCAGTTTGTCGAGAGACTCGGTTACTGGTTGATGGATTCGGCGCTGTATCCAATCAACCACTACACGCGGCGAGTGCCGACGCGGACCATTCACCTCTTCACGCTCGTTCAACTCATTTGCCTTGTTGCGTTGTGCGTGATCAACCTCAGCCCGTACGAGCCGATTCGCATTCTGTTTCCGATCTTTATCGCTCTGCTCGTCCCGGTTCGCGCCATCATGGGGCGCTTCTTCGACAAAGATCACCTGGCGTTTCTTGACGCCGATGAAGAACCAGAAGAGGAAGGACTGCACTGGGTGTAACGTGCTGCCCCCGTTGGCCGCTCAAACAGAAAGCAATTCCAACATTCCATCGACGCCTTGTGAAGACGAGTCCACCTCGGACGTGTCCTGCGAAGTTGTTGTTAACTCCACGATCGCCGCGTCGTTGGCGATGACCAGTTCTGCGGCGGTGACAACACCGATCTTTCGCGGCGACTGGGAGAGTCCTGCGACAGTCGCAAATGCGTTTTCTTCGCCGGACTGTGAATTGCCGCTCTGGTGTCCAGGGTCGTAGATCCAGACAACTTCGCCTTGGCCCCCTTGGCTTGCGCGGCGCGCGACTTCGTTGATCACATGCAAGGCGTCAACCGAAGTCAAACGACCGTCGCCATTGACATCGAGATAGAACCCGTTGAAGACGTCCGGCGACGTGATCGCAGGCAGCACCGGATCAACCGATCGATGCAGGGAATTGATAACCACCAGCGCGTCACCCGATGTGACATGGTTGTTCCGATTGACATCCCATCGTTTGTAAACGTTTTGCCAGGGCGTTTCAGTGATCACATGGATTTGCTGCGTTCCGGATCGGACAAGCTGTGCCGCCTCGCCGTCGACCATTTGCATCTCGAATTCGAGCGGCATGCCGATCGCATCGGTAAACTGCAACGACGCATTCATCGGCTTGCGAATCAACAGGTTCTGCCCGGTGCCCGTGATGATTCGATCCAGTTTCGACGTATCGATCGTCACATCCGATTCGTTGGCGAGCACAATTTCCTCGAACCCGACGACCCGATTGTCCATGAAACCGGCCAACTCGAAAGTCGCGGCGTAGTCGACCACCAGGACGTCGTAACCGTCACCTCCGTGCACCAGCGTGAATCGGCCGCTGCGGATGATGGCTCTATCATGACCACCTTGCAGATCAACGTAGATGACGCCCTGCGTCTCAATCAACGAGTCGAGCGTAATGCTTTGATCCAGCGGATTTGCGATCACAAAGACGCCCTCCGACCGCGTCCCCTCGGCAAGCACGACGCCTGTCTGCTCGTCGATTGCCATCGGCACGCCCCTGCTTTCATGAACGCGGATGTGTTCCGATTGAACGTCCTCGAGCGTGATCACGAGCGACTCGCGAATTCCGCGAAAGAACGAATCGCTTTCGGTCTGATTTGCCTCGAAGTACATCCGGAACGTCTGGTCATCCTCGACGCGCAAGTCACCCTCGGGTCGCAGCCGCACCAATTGAGGAACGTCCCACGATTCAGGAGTGAAGGTCAGCGGCGATTGCAGCTCAAAGCGGTCGTCCACGTATTCGCTGATCGGCTCGATGCCGGCGTCGAAGACAACGTCCGACAAGGGCTTGGCGGCGAGTGACAAGTAGGCGATGCGGTGACTGAATCCTTCACGAATGCGTGATGCATCATTGAACGGGCTGACAATCAAACCCGCCACTTCATCATCACGGATTTCCAACTCGGCTTGTGATGGGGAGAATCCGTCGGCATCGACCCTCAGCGTCGCTATCCGGTCGCCATCGACGACATCGTTGTCGCTCACGCCCACGGGAATCGACGCGGCCCGTTCGCCGCTTTGCAAAACGAGCGTCTCGGGAACGTCAACGTCGGGGAATGGTGCCAGTATCGCGATCTCGAGCGGCAGCGAAATATCCCCGGCATTGCGTTGGACAATCAACTCTGTCGCCTCGTCGCCAGCCGATTCGGCCACCGAAGTGGTCAACAGCGAGAGATTCAATGCAGCAACGTCATCGTCTTCGATCGCGATCATTGCCGAACTGGATCCGTGCGTGGGCGCTGACGCGGTCACTGTGACAACTTGAACCCCGTCGACGAAAGCATCGTCGACCGAATTCAGGGCAAATGTCTTGATCCTTTCCCCTTGTTCAAAAGTGATCGACTTGGGACCACTCAATTCAGACGCATCATCGATTTCGATTTGGACGTCGAGCGTTTGGTCCAGCGAAAGGTCGCTACGAGTCACCGTCGCCCGCGCCGCTGTTCGATTGGAATCGGCCAACAACAATTGATCGATCGCAAAGTACGCCGGCGTATTCATACCGAACATGCCGTTGTCCGATGAACTCAAGGAAAACGACAATGTCGTCGCTGCGCCGGCAAAGCCGGACAGGTCAATCTCGGTCCAATCATTGACAATGTAATCCATGCTGTTATCGGCGAACCGAAAGTCCGCGAGATAGAACTCGACAATGTGATCGCTGAGAGAATCGGTAATGGTCAACAGGAAAAAATCAGGATCATCTCCGGTGTCGCCGCCAAACTTCTTAGCAACGAAGTCACCGTTGCGCATCGACTCGGTCGCATAAGTCGTGTTGGTGACCATCAATGATTTGATTCGCTGTCCTTCCTCCATCATCGGAAAGGAAATCGTCGGCGAGGTAGTTCCAGGGTACGCGACGGCATAGGTCGGCGAACCAAGAGCGCCGCCTGCTGTGTTGGCACTGTACTGATTCAGATAACCGGGGGTTGTCGTATCGGTGGTGTTGGAGACGGCCCATCCGGACCAACTCCCGAACGTCGTCTCAAACTCGTTGTTGAAAGTTGCCGGACCGGACGTGAATCCACCGGCCAAATCGTCGCCGTTATAGAAGGATTCGTCAGCGAGTCGGGAACCGACATCCTCAAAGTCGACGATCGACGGAGAGTCCGATTCACTTAGCGAGGAGCGATCCAAATCGATCGTCAGCGTGAGCGGCGGCACGTCATCGTCAATGACGACGATTGACTGGCCTTGCGGTTCGGGATAACCCAAGGCGTTTGCACTGACCGACGCAATTCTGGCACCATCGACACGGTCGTTGTCGACTGCGGTGAACAAGAACTCGACGCTCCGCGATCCCTGCGGAATCGAAACCTCCTCGGGAACCAATAGATCCGCCGTCGCGGTGATCGTCACATCGAGCGACCCGCTCGTATTGGCCACATTGCGATGCAATACCGCGCGTGCCTCGCCCCCCATCTCGTTGATCGAGTCGGCAAGAAGTGTCAACGTGAGGACCGGTGTGTCACCATCCGCGACGGTGAACGCACGACTCGTAGAACCGAATCCATCCGCCGATGCGAGGAGTGTTACGGCAACATCCGCGTCAACCAACGTATCGCTAAAGATCTTGACGCCGTGTGTCACCGAAGATTGCCCGGCGGGGATCGTAATCGAATCGGGAACGACCGCTTTGTCGGGCGCACCGCTCGAGAGGCTAATTTGAATCGGCAAACTGACGTCCGCCGTATTCCGTGAAACGGTGAACGTCGGGGCATCGGAATCGAGAATCGCGACGTTGTCCGCCGCAAAATAGGCGGGCGTATTCATTCCGAACATTCCGACGTCCGAAGAACTGAGCGAGAACTGCAATTCCACCGCCGACGGCGACAACGTCGACAAATCGATCGTCGTCCATTGGTCGACAATGTAGTCGAGTGTGTTATCGGTGAACCGGAAATCGGCCAGGTAGAACTCGACGGCCCCCACGGTCGCGCCCCCGGCGTCGACTCCCGCGATGCTCAGTTTGAAAAAGTCGGGATCATCGCCTGTCGGCCCGCCGAACTTTTTCGCAAACGGGTCACCGTCGCGCATCGACAGTGCCGCGTAAGTCGCGTTGGTGACTTGAATCGAGTGGAACGAACCACTCGACGGATCTCGGCGAATCGTCGGCACGACGAACCCAGGAAAGGCGTTTCCGACTGCGTACGTATCCGAACCGAGGCCGCCCGCGCCGACGTAGGAACTGAATTGGTTTTGAAATCCAGGCGTTGTCACGTCAGTGGTATTGGATACAGCCCATCCGGACCAACTGCCGAATGCTGAGTCGTACACGTTGTTGAAATCGAGTGCCCCGCTGCGGAACCCGCTCGAAAGCGGCATCGGACCGTCGCGCCCGTCGTTGTACGACTCGGGCGGCAGTGTTCGGCCGATCAATTCAAATGTTGCATCGTCGGGTGTCGGATCTTCCGCGACCGTGTCGACACTCGTCACCAGCCGCAGCGCTGCCGAATCGTTGTCAATCACGTTGATCAGCGCGGATCCGCCCAGGTAATCCGGCGCACTGGCGGTCACCAACACCTGTGTATCCGGTCGATCGATTTCGTCATCGGTAACTGGCGTGGTAAAGGACGTCGTCCGCGCGCCCGGATCGATCGTCACGTTTTGATCGAGCTGAAAAACGTCCCCATCGGATGACACGACTCGGACTGTCAACGGTGCACCGATATCAGCGTTCCGCTCGACCGTCACCGTGACCGAGTCGCCTTCGTTAACACTGGCCTTGTCGATCGACAGGATCAATTCCTTTTCTTCGTCGTCGAAGATTTGGAAGGAAACACTGTTTTCAATGAAACCCATCGCCGATGCCGTGATGACGACCGAAACGTCGCCGTCGGCAAGATCGTTGTCGACCAAATCAATGGGCACCTCGACGTAGCGTTCTCCCGCATCGATCGTTGCCATCGTGCTGCGCGGAGAGAGCCGATCGGGCTCACTCGATTGCAATGTCACGTCGATTCTTTGCGAAACGTCCTGGTCCGGGCGGCTGATCCGCAAGACGGTCGCGCCGGTCCCGGCCGCCTCGCTGGCGGCGGCGTCGTTGACATCAACCAACAACGTCGGCTTGGACAACGTGACGTCGTCAACCGCAAAAAATGCTGGCGTGTTGATGCCGAACGGTCCGACATCGGACGAAGTAATCGAGAACTCGAGCGATTGAGCATTGGCGACGGGGCTCAAGTCGACCTCGATCCACTGATCCACGATGTAGTCGCGTGAATTATCTGCGAAGCGGTAATCGGCGAGGTAAAAATCGACCGTGCCGATCGGATCACCATTCGCATCCAGTCCAGTCATCGTTAACAGCAGGAAGTCTTCGTCGTTCCCAGTGTCACCACCGAACTTCTTCGCGAACGCGTCGCCATCACGCATCGACAACGCGGCATAGGTCGTATTGGTGATCTTGATTGATTCAAATCGTCGAAAATCACCGGCGCTTCGCGTCATTGTTGGCGGGTCAAAGAAATTACTTTGGTCGGGAAACCCAATTCCGAAAGTGGGCGAGCCGTCCGCGCCGCCCCCGGCGAATGAGCTGAATTGATTCTCGAATCCCGCCGTCGTTGTGTTGCTCTCGTTGGAATAGGCCCACTGGTTCCACGATTCAAAGTCCAATGAATACGCGTTGTTGAAGGTCAGCGTTTCACTTTGAAAACTGCCGACAACAACCGTGTCATTGAACGGACCGGTAACGTTCGTGCCACCGACGATCGGCCCGCGAAATGCTGAGGGCACGGGAAGCGTCGCTCCTACATCCTCGAAACCGGCGATGTCGATGGATGAATCAAAGGCATGCAGGACGGCCACCGCATCGACATCAATCCCGGCGCTTCCAATCGTCGGAAATGGATCGAAAATCGGATCGCCACTCGAATCGAGCTGCGAGCCATCACCGATCACATCGACAATCCGAACATGCGTGATGCGAGTCGTATCGAGTGAAGGATCAGCACCAGAGAGTTCTTCGAGATCGAACGGCGTACCGAATCCCTGGCGGTACTTTCCAGCAAAGTTGTTAATCTCGGTCGGGTCAATTGCGCCAAAAGCATCCACGGCCGACGCGGTCAATGAATCATCGCCAAAGCGAATGAAGTTGATTCCATCGGAGGAAACCTCCACGAATCCCAACTCCAGAAATGTATCGCTAAAGCTGTTCTCGAAGACGGCGAAATCGGGGCCGAGACCATCGCGGATGGGCGCATCGAAAACGAGCGTGAGTTCGCCTCCACGGCCCAGCGAAACGACGTCGCCAATGCCCTCGGCCGGGCCCAAAGACTTATCGGGCGTTTGAAATTCGACGTCGACATGGGACCCGGGTGTGTAATCGGCAATACCCGTGGCCCAGCCAACGATGGACGAATCGTCCAGTGCGATCGCAGTCGAACCGATTTCACCTGCCGCGGGTGCATAGGGACCGGCCAACAACCGCCGCGATTCGAGTTGCTCGGCGAGCAGTCGGCGGCGGCGGCGGCTTGAAATAATTCGCAAAGGTCTCATCGTTCGTTTCGTTGCTGAAGTTGAAGGATGTCTTCGTGGCCATTACGCGTGCACATCGCGGCGAGCAATTCGAGATCGATGTTCTCGTTTAGAAAGTCGACGGAGCCGTCCGCCGACAACGCGTTGGCCCCCTGAGGATGCATGCTGCGAATGTCGTTCTCGAATTTGGGTGCGCGATTGATTGAAAATGCCTGATCAAACAGATTCCATGCGTTGATCCACTGGCCGTCGGGAAACCCGGCGTCCTCCGAGACCACCAATGTGTGCTGGGTACCGTCGGTGATATCGCGAAACCGAATTGCCTTGTCGTGGATCATCACGCCGCGAGGCGGATAGTTACGGCTGAGAATTCGCTCGCCGTAGATCCCGCCGTAGTCGGTCACCGCGCGGCCGCGGCTCAGCAGCGTCGTGCGCGGTGTGCTCGGGCAGAGATAGGTTTCGATCGGCGTCGCTGCGACCTCCGCGTTTTCGGGAGCATCGTAGGCAAGATCGAAATCAATTCTTTGGTAAGCGGCCGATTCTTCGAGAAACGGAAGCACGAAAGCAGACCAGGCAAGTTGCTTTCCGCCGGGAACCTCTGGACGGACTTCGATCCCGCCCGGTGGGAACTTTCGAAACGCTGAGTGATAATTGTGAAGCGCAATGCCGATCTGGTGAAGATTATTCTGGCACTGCATCCGGCGAGCCGCTTCGCGCACCGCCTGGACCGCGGGAAGCAATAACCCAATCAGAATTCCGATGATCGCCAACACGACCAACAGCTCTACCAACGTGAAGGCGCACCGGCGTCGACAAAGGGGCGATCGAAAAGGTCGCATGATGGACATTCCAGCGCGCAAGCGCTTTCCGGGAAGCGGTCGAATGTGGTCGATTCACATCTGAGCTTTTGCGGCGGACCGCGCATTGGCATCGTGACAACTCAGCTCATGACACGGACCTTGCCCAAGAAAGTCACATCGTGCCCGGTGAGCGGTAGGTCTTCTGACTCCCGATGTCTCCGCCCATTCGCCTTCTCGCAAGAGGACGCCCGCAGGTGGAAGTCACTCGAACAATGGCAAAAGATTGAAAGGGCGGGCGACGGGGTTCTTGTTTCCCGTCACATCAGTTACAGCGGCCGGGCCGTCCCGGAATTACACCGGAGTTCCCTGTTCACGCGGGTCGAAATTCAACACCGCGTCACCACTCACCGTTGGTGGAAATCTATCGCCCGGCCGGGCGAGTGTCAAACGCCGCGAAAAGCGGGGGGAAATGATTCCTGGCGGTGTCAAACGGGGCAACAATCGATAGATTCTGGTCACCGCTGGCGAGCACCGCCCACGAATTGTGAAGGCCGCCACAATGCTTTGAGTGACGTCCACGTCGCCTTTGTCCTCAAGAGAGCTAAATGACCAAGCGCTGCCAAATTGTTTTACCCGCACGACTCGCCTCGACACGGTTACCCGAAAAACTGCTTCGCAAAGTCGGTGGAAAAACAATTCTCCAGCACACCTTCGAAGCTGCATTACGGTGTCGCGTTACCGATTCCATTGTGGTCGCCGTGGACGACAAAAAAATTGCGGCCGAAGTCGACCGGTTTGGCGGCCGTTGGATCATGACGGACCCGCAATGCGCCAGCGGAACCGACCGTATCGCCGAAGTCGCCGCCGCGCTTCGAGACGTTGATTTGTTTATCAATGTCCAATCGGACGAACCCGAAATCGAACCACAAGTCATTGACGACGTTGCCGCGGCGCTGATCGCAGATCCTTCGGCAGACATGGCCACCGCGGGGACACCCATCCGGTCGCGTCGACTCATCGACGATCCATCCTGTGTCAAGATCGTGATGGCCGACGACGATGCGGCGGGGCAGGGGAGGGCGGTTTACTTCAGCCGTTCGGCGGTGCCCCATGTGCGCGGAGGCATCGACGAGTCGATCCTCGCGTCGGAACCCCCGATCTTCTGGCATCACATCGGACTCTACGCGTACCGCCGCGAATTTCTGAGCTGGTTTTCGGCGCAGCCGCCGAGCCGATTGGAACAAGTCGAGAAGCTCGAGCAATTGAGGGCAATCGAAGCCGGAAAACGGATCGTCGTTGCGCGGGTCGAATCGGCCACGCCGGGAATCGACACACAAGAAGATCTGGACGCGTTTACCCGCCGCGTCGAACACCACAGCGGTTGAACCGATTCAGACTTCGAGCATTTCGACCGCCTCGAACTTGCCACCGAGCACCGGCTCGCTGGCACAGGAAAACCAGTTTTCGAGGACCGCCGCGTAGACACGTCGAAAATCGGTGTGATGTTTCAAGTCTCCCTGATCGAGATCCGAAAGACTCGGATGTTTTCCGATCAATCCCGCTTTGACCTTGTTGCCCGCCAACAGGATCGGTCCTGCCGTTCCATGGTCCGTACCGTCGCTGGCATTTTCGGAAACACGGCGTCCAAATTCGCTGAAGCACATGACCAAGACACGGTCACCGTCACCGTGGGCGTTCACATCACGCACCAGCGTGCTGACCGCGTCACCGGTCTCGCGCAGCAACGCCGCGTGCGCGTCGGGTTGGTTGGCATGGGTATCGAACCCGTCGATACGTACGTAGTAAACCCTGGTCTTCAGCCCCGAGGCGATCAACTTGGCGACGGTCTCCAATTTGCGCCCGAGGCCCGAGGTGGGGTAAGCCTCGGACGGCTTGTACCGAGTGCCTGCTGATTCCATCCGCTCGCTGGCCATGATTGCGTTGCTTGTGCTCGATTGCACGAACTCCAACAAATCGTCTCCGCCTGTCCGAGCCGGTGCCGCCAGGGCGCCAATTGCGGCGCGGAATTCGTCACTTTCGTCGGCACGCAGTTTGAATTCGTCGAGCGACTGAATCGATGGCACACGGACATCGCGTGAGGCGAGTGCGAACGGTTGTTTCTCGTGCCCCAGGTGAAGTGCGGACGGATCCTGGGAATCCGAAACGCCCGCGGCCTCGAGATATCGGCCGAGCCAGCCATCGTGTCGGCTCTGGTCTTTCCGCAAACAGGAGTGCCAAATGTCCATCGATTCGAAGTGGGATCGATTCGGATTCTCGTATCCGACGCCCTGCACGACCGCGAATCGACCCTGTTCCAGAAGATCGGCCAAACCTCGCAGTGACGGATGCAATCCGATGTCCGGGGTCACTGACAACGTTTCAGCACGATCGATTCCCAAGGTAGGACGAACCTTCGCATAGTGAGCATCCGAGTGCGGGACGACCGTGTTCAAGCCGTCGTTACCGCCCGCCAATTCGACAACCACCAATACACGATCGCTCTCTTGAGAGCTTTCCGCGGCGCGACACAACACCTGTGGCACAGCAGCTCCGAAGGTCATCACGGCTGTTCCCGCGGCCGAGCGCCGCAGGAATTCTCGCCGAGTAGGTCGATGGGTATGTCGTGCGTTGCTCATGCCAATTGAAACTCCGGCAGAGTACAAAGAAGGTGAATCGTCTCGTGAATCCGCCGGTCGCGAGGTTGCACATCGATATCGGCGACGTGTTGTTTTGCGGACTGAGAAATGGGCACCGCGAACATCATCGTTTCGAGTCGACCGACCAGGTCGGCAGCGTCTAGACCGTCCGATTTGAAATACTCGCCGAGCGTCTGCTTCGCGAACCGTGTCTTGCCGCCACTTAGCAAACGATAAATCAGGTTCGCGCGTCCGACCAACGTTGATGAATTGATCCACGAGCGCCCACCGTCCCAGCCTTTGACGCTTGGGGGAAAGTACAGCCCCTGCCCCAGTTGCTCCAGCGAATCGGCCATTTGGTAGGCATCGGTGGTGCCATCAAACGAGCGCAGAAAACCGATTCCAAGCTCGACCGGCGAGCGGATCTTTCGGCCACGGGCCTCCGGCGAAAAGAAAAGATTGCTGCCCAAAATCCGTTCGACCGTCGGACCAATCCGCATCTCATTGCGACGCAATTCGTTGGCCAACGGTTCGATCAGCGTATCGGATGCGGATGGTTCATCCATCACAAAAAACTGCACCAGTTTTCGGGCGATGAATTTGGGGGCCGACGGTTGCCCGGCGACGATCGCAACGCCGTCTTCGCCCGACAACTTTCCGCTGTGACCCAAAACCGTTTTTACACCACCGTCGTGCTGGTAGCGGTTGAAGCGAAACTTGTTTCTCTTGATTTCCCATCCAGTAAAACAGCGGGCCAATTCGCGGATGTCCTGCTCGCTGTAGTTGCCTTCACCGAGGCAAAACAGTTCCATGATCTCGCGCGCGTAATTCTCGTTCGGGTGGGCTTTCCGATTGGACGCCGAATCGAGGTACAACAACATCGCCGGATCGCGCGAGATTTCCAGCAGCAGTGCCGGAAAGTCACCCAAAGCGTGCGCGCGAAGCAGGTCGTTCTGCTGCTGCATCAGTTCGGCGTCCTCGACCTTGGCTGCGCTGGTCGCGAAATGGCCGTGCCAAAACAGGGTCATTTTTTCATGCAACGGCGCGGGGGTCGCTAACATCCGATAGACCCACTGGGCCGAGAGATGCTTGACGTTGCCGGTCGCAAGTGCCGCCCGGACGAGGTGGCTCATTTCATCGCGAAACGATTGGGGCTCCGCAGCGGCGACCATGTCCCCGATCACATCGTGCGGGGATCGGCCAACCGCCTCGTTCAATTCCTCCCAGGTTGCCCCGAAGCCGGCCCGACGAAACAAGTGGGCTGCCGAGCGAACATCCCAGGGTGCGGTATCCGACGATTCGTAAGCAGCCCAGGCCCAATCGGGATCGACCGACGATGGAATCATTGTTTCACCTGGATTCTCAATTCAGCTTCCAAGCTTTCGCCGGCCGAACCGAGGCTCAACGACGCGTTCTCGAAATAACCGACCACTTCCGATAATAGATCAATGATCGCCGAAGCTTCTTCGCGACTATTGCCATCGGTCAGCATGTTTTGCGAAATAAGCTGCTCGCGATTGTCGTCGAGAACTTCTCGTAGGACACCCGCGTGCAATTGCGCTCGTGTATTGTCGGCAATGGTGCGATCAGCGGGCGGCTTGGCAGTCGTCAATTCCCGCGCGAGTTGCCTGGTACTTGAAACAACGAAACGAGAGCCCGAAAATCCCACGCTGGGCGAAAAGTTGAAGGTGATGTGCGCGGTGGTCGACTCGCGATCGTCATCTTCGGGCACGTAGCTCGAAGTTACCAATTCCGAGTCGTCACCCACTTTTTCCATATCGAGTTCAAGCTGGTTCTGGCCATTCATCGCGCCGACGATGTTCAGGAATCCGACCAGGCTTTGGAAAATTCGCCGCAGTTCGCGGGTCATCGCCTCAGGCTCTTTCAATTCGAAAACGGCGGCGAAGGCGGGAAGTTTGATCGTCGGGCGGGGTAGCACATCGGTAAAATCCTGGTGCGTGGCAATGAAGCCAACCTCCGGCTCGAACGACCCCAGGATGTCCTCGCCAAAATCGCGACCGGCAAACAGCGTCGTTAGATTTGCGTCCGCCTTGGCAAAACCGTCATTGATCTCGGCGTTGAACAGATCGCCAGCCCGAAGCCACATCTCCGAAAAGTCCCGGTACGTGCTGAGCGTGAACAGCGTTTTGTCGTTCGCCGGCAGTGCCGGGCCACGTCCTGTACCGGCGGGACCAAAGAAATACTCACGCTCCTCGGGGATCCAATCGGGTTGATACGGGGCGGAGACCGATAATGCGGCACCGCTGGTTTCCGCATCAAGGGAGATGGTCGCGTAGGGTGTCTTTTTCAGCGTGCTTTGGATTCCGCCGACGAGCAGTTCGATTACCGGGTTGTTAATCTGGTCCTCGAAAGCATTCCGCGCGGCGCCACCATCGCGAATGTGCTGGACATCGACAAAGCCCCATGCCGCAGCATCTTCATCCCGCTGTGCGTGGGCTGATTGAAATCGCGAATTATCCGCCAGCGAATCGCCGCCGTCGAGGATGCGGTCAATGATACGTTTTCCTAATTCACTATTGTTGGTCACCACGATGCGATCCTCATGGACGGCGTAGCGTGCACCGTCGATCTGGTACGCGGAGATGCCGCGATACTCGCCCTCAGTGATCTTGTCGCGGTTCTCGCCGAGCCTGGCAAATTCGAGCAGCTTGTCATGGAAAAGCTTCATCGATTCGGCGTCCTTGCCCCGAAAAATCAACGCCGCGCCGTTGGATTGGGAATCGAATCCGAACGAGGTCTGTTGGGCAAGCAGGGCTGCGAGCGCCTCGCGCCACGGCATTTGCAACTGTCCTTCCACCATCATTCGCCCAGCGAGGAATCGTTTGTACTGCGGCGACTCTTTCGCGATCTGATAGGGCGGTAGT
>JAHELS010000436.1 GCA_024644085.1 Rhodopirellula sp. | reverse complement strand
AATGTGAGCCGAACGCGCTAGCGTCGGGCGTCGCGTTGAGAACGGTTCAGTTATGAGGCCCGCGGCTAGCGCCGTCGGCTCACCATCGGCTTTTCTTCATTTACGGGACAGTGCCTAGCGTTTTACCTGCAAGACACGGTTAGAAACACAAAACCAGAATTCACGCTCCTCCCGTCCGCTTAAGTGGGAGAACGACCAGCGAAAGCTACGTGGCCGGAGCGAGCTTTGCGAGTTCCCGCAATGCTTTGAGTGATCGCCGGAACTCGCAAAGCTCGATCCGGCCTACGACTCGCCCGTCGTACTTGTTTTCGCGCAGCATCAAGACTTACGCTGCGAGCTTGTATTCAGCAGAACCTGGCGATGTCCAGCTACGGTTGGCCTTGGAGTGATCTCGCGATGGAGACCAATTCGACGAACTCCTCGCGAAACCCGTGCGCGTCGTTGCCGAGGGACGACTGTGCAACTTGCATCACGTTCTCGTAGGTCCAGTCGCCTCGATGGTCGCTTTGGCGGAGCAACATACCGAAACCGGCAACCGCGGCCGCGAACTTGAACTCTTCGTCGGCATCATTAAAGCGGGCGCCGCTGTCGTGGACGACATGCTCGATTAACTGGCTCGCGTCATCGCCGGGTGCCTTGTAGCGGAGTTTAACCGTCAGCAATTCACCACTCTCGGCCGCCGCCGAGTTCCGCGGCGGTTCCTGGTACTTCAACGGGTCGGTGCTGGGCAGCGTTTCGGCGGTCGATACACCTTGCGGCACCACCTCGTAGAGTGCCGTGACCGAATGCCCGGCACCGATTTCACCAGCGTCTTTCTTGTCATCGTTGAAGTCCTCGGTTTGTAGCATCCGGTTCTCATACCCAATCAACCGGTACGCGGCGACCTTTGCGGGATTGAACTCGACCTGCAGCTTGACATCCTTTGCGATCGTCACCAGCGTGCCGGACAATTGTTCGACCAACACCTTCTTCGCTTCGTTGTAGGTGTCGATAAAGGCGTAGTTTCCGTTGCCTCGACCGCTGATCTGTTCCAACATCGCGTCGTTCAGATTTCCCATCCCAAACCCGAGCACGGTTAGATCGATACCCCCTTTGGATTGGTCCTCGACAAATCGGACCATCTGATCCGTGCCAGTCATTCCGACGTTGAAGTCGCCATCGGTGCACAGCAGAACACGATTGGTCCCCTGGTCGACGAAATTATCACGGGCGATCTGGTACGCGAGCTGCAATCCCTGGCCGCCATTGGTGCTACCGCCCGCCTCGAGTCGACTCAGTGCGGCGAGGATCGTGTCCGCGTCGGTCGCCGGCGTGCTGTCGAGCACCAATCCCGCGGCCCCCGCGTAGGCGACGACGGCAACGCGGTCGTTCTCGTTCAATTGCTGCAACAACAACCGCATGCCGCGTTTCAACAGCGGCAACTTGTTCGGACTCTTCATCGAACCGGATGAATCGATCAACAGGACAAGATTGCTGCTCGGGCGTACATCCTTGTTGACCTCGCGACCCTTCAGTGCAAGGCGGACCAACCGATGTTCCGCGTTCCAGGGACATTGGCTGACCGCTACGTGAGTAGCAAAGGGTTCGGATTGAGACTCGACCGGCGCCGCGTAGTCGTACGGAAAATAGTTCAACAATTCTTCGATGCGGACCGCGTCCGGGCGAGGCAACTGGTTGTAGTCGACGAGGTACTGCCGCACCTTGCTGTAGGACGCGGTATCGACGTCGATCGAAAAGGTGCTCAGCGGATGCTCTACGACGCGCCGAAACGGGTTATCGATGATTTCGTCGTACTTCTCGCCTCCCTCTCCCGGGCCAATGCCTTCGTCTGCCGCCGCCACGGGTACCGCGAGCGCGGCTTCGTGATATCGAAATGCCTGGGAAGGCTGGGCCGAATCAACGGCCGCGAATTTCGTCTCTCGTCGCGCGCAACCAATCAAAGTCGCCGACACGATACCGAGCGCTACTGAGAAAAACAGAAATGACTTCATGGGTTCGATCCACCTTGGGGGTTACGGACGAGCGCAAATGGGCCCGCCCACCGAGGAAGACGAATCACCTCCCGATGCGGATTCCTCCAATCACCGAAATTCGCAAGATTTCTCCTGCGGATCACGAACCGTCGCTGTTCCCAACCGTTCTAGACGAGACAACTGCGGGATGATTCGTGAATTCGTGTCACTTCTCGAGTGGCAACTCCGCCTCGAGCCATCCGTTGATGCCTTCGTCGAGGTGATAAATTCGTCGGAACCCAAGGTCTTGAAGAATGTCTAACGACGCCGTGCTGCGCCCCCCGGAACGACAGTGGACGACGTACGGGGTCTCGCGATCGAGCTGGCGCACCTGGTCAGAAAAATCGTCGGCACGAAAGTCGATGTTGATTGCACCGTCGATGTGTCCCTCGGCGTACTCCTCTGGCGTGCGGACGTCCAACACTGCCACATTTTCATCGGACTTCAAGAGTTCCGCGGCATCCCTGGCCTCGAGATGCGTGACAGTTGTCGACGCCGGTGGCGCAGTAGCTTCATCGACCTCGACTTCCACTACCGCGGGCGCGGAAACCTCGCGGCCGCCACATCCAATCATCACGCATGAAATCACGCACCACGCCAACCACGGACAACACCACTTCATCAATCTTCCCCGTCAATCGAGTGAACCATTCGCACCGTTACGAATCAACCGACCATCCATTATGGCGGATTCGTTCGCACCTTGTCCGCCTGTTTCGCAATCGCCTCCATTTCCTCGCGATCTTTGTTACCCAGATTCTTGAGCTGAAATGCCATGCGGCCGTTGTCCGCAAAACGATTCTCGTGCCGGCGCAGAAAATCCCAGTACATCGTGGTCACCGGGCATGCGTCTTGACCAACGGATTTCTTCGGATTGAATCGGCACGATTTACAGTAGTTGCTCATCTTGTTGATGTAGTTGCCACTGGCACAGTAGGGTTTCGTCCCCACGACGCCTCCATCGGCATGTTGGCTCATCCCCAGCGCGTTGGGCAGACTGACCCAATCGATTGCGTCGGCGTACATTGCCATGTGCCATTCATGAAATTTGCGAGGGTGGACTCCGAGCAATTGCGCGAACAACCCCAACACCATCAAACGCTGGATATGGTGCGCGTACGCGTGGTGTCGAACCACACGCATCGAATCGGCAATGCAATT
>JAHELS010000178.1 GCA_024644085.1 Rhodopirellula sp. | reverse complement strand
GCAGGAATTCCAGTTCATGCACCGGCTTGTTGATGAAATCGTGAACACCGAGTTCAAGCGATCGCTGGCGAATCAACGGATCGTGAGACGCCGTCAACACAACCGTTGTGGGTCGCTGCGAGGGATCACGGCAATTGAGCGCCTCGAGGACATCGAGCCCGTAACCGTCCGGCAGCATCATGTCGAGCAGAAGCAGATCGGGACGCGGGGCCCGGGCAAAGATTCCTTCGCGGTTGAGAAACCGCATTGCTTCGGCAACCGTGCGGACGAGAGTCAGCCGGTGAAAAATCTGGCTGCGACGAAGAGCGTAAATGGTAATTCGTGCGTCGGTGAGGCTATCCTCAACCAATAGAATCTCCATTGGCTTTGTTTTCGTCTCGCCTATCAACCGACTTCGATTCATCCGCTGCGCAGACTCCTTGCCCCGAAAATTTGTCCGCCCCAATTGCTGTCCGTCACCTTCCCTCAGTCAGCGAGCTCTATCATTCGTCGCTTGAGTGATACCGCTCACCCAAAGGTCGCCAAGCCGTGTGGGAACCGGCCGCACATTTGGATTTCAGGATAATCCAAAGGACCTCTCGATCAATTCGTTTTCAGCCTGTTCGTGTTCGCGCAGATCGGCATCAAACTGCAGCGTGCGTTGCACCAGCAAATGCAGTTGCGCGGGCTCGACGCCGCGGTACTGCAACTCCTCGGCTTGTTCTGCCAAATCGCTTAATTGCATGTACAGCATGCCGTGCTGAGATTGCGTCTCACAGGCCATGTCACAAAGGACGCCGTTGGAACGATGCGGGACCGCCATGTACCCATAAGATTCTTCCAATGAGAACTGCAGCGCTAGTTGATCACGAAGTCCGTCGAGCAACCGGGTAAGTTGACGGGAAACCGCCCCCGGCTCACCGTCGCACTGGCAAACCTGGCGCAACTGGGCAACGGTCTCCCAAAGATCGGGATTGCTGTCCTTGATCTCCTGCAGGAACGCAGGATTCACGACCAGAGTTTTAGAAGCGGTGCTTACGAGAGCCATTGCCGGTTTGCCTTCGCGAGGAGATTCGAACGAATAGCGCGAATGATCGACACGATCCAAGGTAATGTTCTAACGAAGCGTGCGTCAAGTTTTTTCCCGAACTACGGTGGGGTGGGTCCACCGCGGGAGCGGTAGTGGCCAAACCACCCAGTGGGTTTGACGTAGCAGGGTCTTAGCGCCGGAAAAAGCCGTATTTTGCGATGCACCACAGGGCGCGGACACCGTCGCGCCAGCCGATTTTTTTTCCTTCGTCATACCACCGGTGGTGGTATCGAATCGGCCTTTCGGTGAACCGAAGTCCACGTCGCGCCCACCTTGCAGTCAACTCAATCTCGATTCCAAATCGCGATTCGCGAAGGTCGGCCTTGATGGCATCAAAGTGTTCACGCGGCGCCATTTTGTAACAGGTTTCGACATCGCTCAGCCGGATGCCCACCGCCAGGCTCGCCAGCGTCGTGATCAAGTTGTTAACGGCCTGGTGCCACCAGGGTGAAAGTTGCCGATCGCAGTGGCCATAGCGGGTACCGTAAGCGATATCCGCCTCGCCGGCGAGAATCGGTTGCAAGAGATAGCGGAAGTCCGTGGGTTCGTATTCGCGGTCGGCGTCCTGGATCACGATCACGTCCCCTTCGGCCGATTCGATCCCGGTGCGGATAGCCGCACCTTTGCCACGGTTTTTTTCGTGATGAACCACGACGATATCTTTTTCGCCAAGGAACTCGTCGACCGCCTCGGAAGTTCCGTCATCGCTGCCGTCATCAATCAGAATGATTTGCATCGGCATTCCCGTCTCGCGAAGCCGTAGCACGGTACCGCTAACCGTACCGCTCTCGTTAAACACTGGCACAATGACCGTCAAACGAAATTCTGCGGGCAGCTCATAAATCGCCAATTGACGACACACACTTTCGCCGAGTAACGCACGCATTTGGTCGACGTAGTCAGTGGACCAAAGCCGTTGAGGATTGATGATTCGATCGATCTTGGTTGGTTCCTCACCATGCGTGTGCATTTTGATTCCGAGCCTTTCTTGGGCGATGCTTGTGCAAGACGCGGCATGAATAGAAATTGATTCCCATTGTCAACGGCGCGAACCGCAACGTTGCGAATAAATCAAGCTCGCGAAAAAACTTTACACAATGTAATCAAGCATTTCATGGGCTTTCGCAAGACGCGCCATGCGAAATATTTTTTTGCGTCAGTTTCTTGTTGACAATCATGGATCACAACGCCAAATTTCTCTCGATCAACAACGTTGATTTTGCCGTGTCGCCCCTCATTTTTTTGGCGACCCTTTTTCATTTTTTTCAGTTCGGATTGCTCTCCTGGGAGAATTAGTCAGATGCGAGTTCCCACTGGTGCGAACGTATTTGTTTTCCTCGGGATGCCACCCACTCTTGGACGCCACGGTTGCTCCTGAGCAACCCCGATCGCTTCCCCCTCTATCGGGAGGCGGCATGTGCGTGATCAGCTCGATGACTCAGTTCATCAGCCGGTATTACGCACTTCGACAAACCATCGGTTGAACAAACGAATTGTGCAACCATTGGAGTATCGCACTGGACGCGATGTCTCGTACTGGGAGGTGGCACTGATGGACCGAGCCGGCGAATCACAGCTGTTCGCGTACACGGATGTCACTCCCTATTTTTCTGCTTGCGTTAACCCCACGCCCTGTGATTGGTTCATCGCGGAATGATTCCGGATGCTGATCACATGCCGCAGCAAAGGTGAACCGGCCTCGCGGGATGCTTGTCCGGTTTCTCTTTTCTTCTTGACTCCATGTTGGTGTTAGCTTCGACTTCTGCCGTGGTCGGGAGTCATCCGTTCGGCCCGCTTTTTCTTCGGGCGCTTTCTAATCCTCTTTCATGATTCCGCTCTCCGACAGCATTCCGAGCCGCAGCACGCCGTGGGTCAACTACTCGGTCATCGCAATTTGTTCCGCCGCGTTTCTGGTTCAAGTTTCCTCCGGTGAAGGCGGCAATCGAATCATGGAGCAGTTCGGGATGGTCCCCATTCGACTGACCGATCCCGATGCCCAGCCGACGATCCGCCAGCAAGTTGTGATTCGAACGCCGCGCGGGATCGAAACGGGGATCGTCGAGCGCAAATTGGCGCCATCGGTTCTCCCGCCATGGTTAACCGTTGTGACCTGCATGTTCCTTCACGGCGGATGGATGCACTTTCTGGGGAACATGTGGTTCTTGTACGTCTTCGGTGATAATGTCGAAGATCGCTTCGGGCATGTTGGTTATTCGGTGTTGTACCTGGCTACCGGAATCGCAGCTGCGATGGCTCATTACGCATCGGACACGATGAGTGTGGTGCCGACGATCGGTGCCAGTGGTGCGATTGCCGGTGTGATGGGTGCTTACGCCTGGCTGTATCCCGATGCGCGCGTGAAGGCGGTGCTGCCGTTGTTTATCGTGATCCAGGTGTTCGTGCTTCCGGCGCCGGTGTTCCTGGGAATCTGGTTCGCAATTCAAACCTTCAGCGGGATTTCGGCTTCCGCGGCCGGCGTGGCGTGGTGGGCGCATATCGGAGGCTTTGTGGCGGGCATCCTCGTCGCCCTGATCGCAGGTCGCGCGCATCTGGCGAGCGATCCGGTCCAAGAGCGGCGGTTCTAACGAACGCCGGCAATGGCACCACCTCGTAGGCCCCCCGGATGGCGACCGCAGTAGCTGCGACGCGTCGATGACAAGGTTCGTAGCATGCGTGTACACTGCCGTGACAACTCTCGGATCAACTTTCCCTGTTTGCATTGGTTGGATACGAATTGATGATCCTGTTTCGATTTCTACCGGTTGCCGCGCTGTTTTGGACGTCTTTGGTGCTCGCCGATTGGCCCCAGTGGCGCGGCCCTGACCGGACGGGATACGTCGAGTCGCAGCAATTGATTGAGTCGCTTCCAACCGACGGGCTCGCACCGCTTTGGAAGTTCGAGGCATTCCCAGGTGGTGGAAGCGGTGGTTGGAGTTCGCCGGCGATCAGCGATGGCCGCGTGTACCTCTATTCGCATACCAAGACAAAGAACGCCGGCGCCGATCCGGGTGAAAGCAAGTACCCATGGTTGCCGCCTGAAAAGCGGGTCGGCATGAGTGACGAGGAATATGCCGAGTACGAAGTCAAGCGACGTGATGAAAACGAGCGACAGGCCAGGGCGTTTCGCTTCGACGAGCGAATGGTCTGCCTCGACCTGGGGTCGGGCGAGATCGTTTGGGACAAGACGGTAGAGTCGACGTACACGCGGTTCGTTCAGTCGGGAACACCGTGCGTCGCCGGCGGACGTGTGTTTGTTTTGGGCGCCGAGAGAACGGCGCGCTGTTACGACGCCGAAACCGGCGAGGTACTTTGGAGCCGGCGGTTGCCTGGCGATTTCCGCGATGAATTCTTCGCAAGCTCGTTCGTCGTCGACTCGGACATGGCGATGGTCGCTTGTGGACCGATCGTCGCGCTCAGCACAGAAGATGGCAAGGTGCAATGGCAAGGTGACGCACCTTTGGATTACCAGTCGCACAGCAGCCCCGCGATTTGGCGCGCCGGTGACGAATCGATTGCAATCGTGAACACTTCTGGTGGCGCGACTCAGGCGTACCGGGTGTCGGACGGGGAAAAGCTTTGGGAGATCAGCGGCGGCGCCGGCCAATCCACACCCATCGTTGCCGGCGATGTCTTGTTGGTTTACGGATCCTCTCGGAAGAATGGGCTCACGGCATTTTCACTCTCGCCCGAGGGGCCGGAGAAAACACCACAGCAGATCTGGCAGTTTCAGCGGGCCGCCGATTCCGGTTCCACGCCGGTTGTGCGAGGCGATTCGGTCTTCGTCCAGGGAGAGAAGCGTTTGGCGAAAGTCCGGCTTTCCGACGGCGAGACGCTGTGGCAGACAACATTGAATATTTCCAATCCACGCTATACTTCGTTGATCGCTGCGGGCGACCAACTTTTTTACGGGTGGGAAGGTTTGCACGCGTTCAATGCCGATGGCGACGACTTCGAGCAGTTGTACGAAGCGAGAGTCGATTCGGAAGGAATGTTGATCGCGGATGATGATCTGCGTGCCAAACTTGGGCTTGATGAATTGGCCCGAGAGGATGGGCTGGAGAAATCGGAAAAGCTTTGGCAGCAAAAGGCGGTTCATTCCGGACCACTCAATTGCAGTACCCCGGCACTGAGCGATGGTCGAATGGTCATCCGGCTGCGGAATGCGGTCGTTTGCTATGACCTACGCCTTTGAGAGCCGCAGCGTTGGTGGTTCACAACCCGCGCGGTGCGGCTAACGGAAGCTACCTGTGGGAAGCCCTTCCGCTAAGTGTCCGCCGATTGAAAGCCTGCAAATCACGGATTCAAGGCGATAGTGGTGCCGATTTGTGCTGTAAACTTCTTCGAGGGGGAATCGGCCCGGTTCGCTCTCGACATGCGGAACGCTCAGACTACAGAATTTGGATCACAGTGAGTATTGTGACGTGTGGCGATCAGCGGCCATCCTGCTGAAGCGGGATGATTCCTGAACTCATGGACGGGGAGAAGAAGATGCATTCAACGACGCGATACGAACCCTACCCGACACTCACGCAACACGGAAGTACTTCACGTGCGCCGACCGATCCGAAGCTGCTCGAACACTACGAGCGGTTGACCAAGGTCGGCAAGGTGAGTTGGACGGGCCATCATCACATGCTGCGGTTATTGGGCCGCGGCGGACAGGGCGAGGTGTATCTGACCGAGTACCGCGGGACCGACGGTTTCACGGTTCCGGTCGCGATGAAAATTTTCTCGCCTGAGCGATACGCCGGCAGCCGTGCGTACAACGAAGCAATGTTGCGGATCGCAACGATCGCGGCCCGCGTTGCGCTGATCCAGCATGACAATCTGTTGGACGTCCAGAATTTCTTCGAGCGTGACCGCATCCGCATCATGATGATGGAGTGGATCGACGGTTATGACCTTCGGCAATTGACCGCGCCGAAATGTTTGCACCTGTTGCACGGCCGGGTCAGCAGCCGGCGTTGGCGATACATCAACGAGGTAATCCTGACCGAGGGTCCGGAACAATCACGATTCAAAGCAGGAGTCGCTGTTGCGATCGTGCGTGAGTGTCTGGCCGCACTCGCCGCGCTTCACCGTGAAGGAATTGTTCACGGCGACGTCAAGCCGGCCAATATCATGCTCAAGCGCAGCGGTCATGCGAAGTTGATCGACATGGGTTCGGCGATCGACTACCACAACCCGCCGCGTGATCGCGAGTGCACGCCGCTGTACGCCGCACCGGAGGTACTCGAAGATCGTGTTTCGACCCCGCGCAGCGACCTGGCCAGCGTCGGGTACGTGTTGATCGAATTACTCAGCGGGATGAATCCATTCGAGAATCAAACCAAACTTCGCGATCTGTTGCGCGCCAAACGGGAGTTGCCCTCGCGGTTGGACGAGATTCTTACCGATGACATTCTTTGCAATGAATTGTTGATGAACTTTCTGCTCGGTTTGATCGCGCCCGATCCGAATCGACGGTTTCCCAGTGCTGAGGCGGCCGAACACGTTGACAAGGGTGCGGCCGCATTCCACCGACAATTGATCCTCAGCGACATGGCGACCGAGTACGACAATGACATTCGGGTGTGGTTGGAAGAGCTGAGGCGATTGGAATCGGACCTGCGGCGCTTGGACACCGATCTAAGCGGATTCGAGTCAACATGAACGAGGAACACCTGAGCGTTGCAGTCGCCGCCGCGCGGGCGGGAGCGAAGGAATTGATGCTGCGACGTGACGATCGCGTCGTTCGCGAAAAGGGCCCCAAGGATCTGGTGACCGACGCGGACCTTGCGTCCCAGCACGCGATTCGATCGATTCTGATGGATGCCTTTGATGATTATGGCTTTGTCGGCGAGGAGGAAGGCGAAAACGATCCGCCCGAGTCGGTGCGGCGCGGCGCCGCCGATGCGCCGCCGTGCTGGGTCGTCGATCCTCTCGACGGGACCGTCAACTACGTTCACCGTCTGCAATCCTTCGCCGTTTCAATCGCACTCTATGCGCGATCCCGCATGCGGCTGGGGGTGATTCTCGATCCGGTCACCGACGAGATGTTCACCGCAATCGACGGCCAGGGCGCACAGTGCAACGGCCAACCGATTTGTGCCAGCGGTTGCCAGGAAATCAATCGCGCATTGATTGCCTGCAGTTTCCCCGCGGGTGTCAAGGCGCGCGATCCGGAAGTGACCCGATTCGTGCGTGTGCTCGAGCGATGCCGCTCGTTGCGACGTTTGGGTTCGTGCGCCTTGAACATGTGCTATGTCGCGGCGGGACGTCTCGACGCCTACTGGGCCACCAATATCGCAGCCTGGGATTCAGCGGCTGGAACGGTCATCGCGCGCGAGGCGGGAGCGGTATTGACCGCTTACGACGGTTCGCACTTTGACGATTGGAATCCGAAGTTCTGCGTCAGCGCAAGTGGGCCGCTGCATGAATCGATCGTGTCCCTGCTGGCTGATCCCGCGCTTCAACCTACTGTTCGCTCGCCCGATTGAGACCAATGCAATTGGATCCAAACGAGCAATCTGTCCGCGAGATTTACGCGTGGATGGTCCGCTTGATCACGCCACGACCGATCGCCTGGGTATCGACTCTGTCGGACGATGGTGTCGCCAACCTGGCTCCCTTCAGCTTCTTCAACGGGGTGGGTGCGAATCCGCCGACGCTCCTCTTCTGTCCGGCGAACCGTCGCGACGGAACACCCAAAGATACGCTCGTCAACATTCAGCGGACCGGACAATTCGTCGTCAATATCGTCACGGATCCGGATGCCGAAGCGATGAACACGACATCGGGCGAATGGGACCCCAGCGAGGATGAATTCGAGATCGCGGATCTCGACAAAGCGGACTCATTGTGTGTCAAGCCGCCGCGCGTGGCCGTATGCAAGGCCGCAATGGAGTGCACTCTGCTCGAAGCGATTCAATTGGGCACCGGCCCGGGCGGCGCGAACGTGGTGATCGGACGCATCGTGCAAATTCACGTCTCCGACGAAATGATCGGAGAAGACGGACAACTCGACGCCCAGCGGATGGCTACCATCGGGCGAATGGGCGACGCGGACTACGTGCGAACTGGGGACCGGTTTTCGATGCCCCGGCCGCGCCGATCAAAGTGACGCTTGCGGTGCCGGCGGGAGTGTTCCCGAACGGTTCGCCGCGATGCTACTTGGAGTAGAAGTTGTAGTCGGGATTGTTGGGATCGAAGTCGGCATCGGTCAGCCCGACATTGATCTTCAAATTCAGGTAGTTGTATTCCTCGATCACTTCCAACTTGTCACCTTCATTGACCGGCCAGTCGTAGGCGATGTAGCGAATCGGAACATTGAACGCCTCGTCGATGAAGACCTGGGCCTGGTAGAACTCGCTGCCCGGTGTTTTGGTCGGTTGGGTCACCTGCAACACGGTGCATGTACGCTCTTTGATGCGTGCGTTCTTGCGGAACTCACACTGCACATCGGGAAACTCGCGCGCCCTTTCGCCACGCTCGATCAGCTTGACGATCAGGTTTTCAACACCGATCTCCGTCATTGGATACCGTTGGCCCCGCATCGCCAGCATCCCATCGGGCGGAATCGTGACGGTCGGCAAGAACTTGCCCTTGAATCCACCTTCATGCGCGATCAGCTTGCCGTCGTTTTGACCTTCGACGTAAATCACCTCGCGGCCTTTCACGGTCGAAGGCTTGAGAAACCGCAGGTACACGCTCAGAGGCTGGACGACCTTGCCGTCGACAACCTTGCGATTGCGGATCTTGGCGAACATGAATTCATGGGCACCAAGGACATCGTCAATCCGCTCACGCTTGACCATGATCGCGGTATAGTCGTTGACGTTGGCACGGCAATCGGCCAACCCTGAGCGAGCCAGATCGAGGGCCCGATCGAGCGGATGCACTGGAGTTGCCCCCAGGCTCGCCGCCGCGTTAGCAACGCGATGGACCGGCTCGACCAAAGGAGTCTGCTCCTCGGCATGAAGAGTGTGAGTACCGGCCGCCGCAGCGAGCGAGCCGAAAAGAGCGACAAATTGGCGTCGTTTCATGTTCATGACAGCTTCCATGCATTCGTTTGGTGAGTCCCTCTCACCATTTCTTTATGTATCGCCGAATTTCACCACTGGATCTGACTCGATCCCAACGGGTGCTCCTGTTTCGCCCAAACTTCCTATTTGTTTCCCATGCGGGAACTGGCGCACCCTGACATTACAAATCGGGAGCCCCTCGCTGCCAGATCAGATCGCCCGTCTTGACGTTTCCGGGTGCTGTAACGCGGGGCTTTGGGCGAGGTAACGCCGAGGACCGCGAGAATCAGTGGCGAAAACGCTCTCGATTAGCCGATGGTTAAAAGGTGGCTGATCGGTAAAGTTTCTCTAGTCTTCCCATTGTTCCCGCGGAGTCGCATCGTGTCTGGTTCATCTCCTCGTTTTCTCGCATTGGTCACGGTCGCCGTGCTTTGCTTTGCTCTCGGGCCGACGGTCTTTGGGCAATCCATTCCAGCGGGGAGGAGTGAATCACAGCAAAAGCTTTGGCCGGCTCCGGTGCGGCATGCCCAACTTCTGCGACCCGCTCCGACTCCAACACGGCTCGTCGACAACGAGCAACAGGTGCTCGGCGTACCTTCAGCACGACTGCAACCGCACGGTAATAACGTGCTGCGCCACGGGGCACCGTTGCACCCGCACCGAACCATCGAGTCTCCGGATCTGCGAACGAATTCACGTTCGCCCACGACACGCGGTCATTCGCAGAAGCACCCGCCGCATCTTTCCCAGCATCGACCGATCCAGCCGTCACAAGCGTTGTTGCCGCAGGCTCGAGAGCGTCAAACATGGAAGACGCCCTATTCGTACGGCTACTTCGGCGCCGGCAATACTCGCCAGTGGACGCTCCATCATGGGTACCGTGACCGGTATTCCGAGTGGCGTCTTCAATAGTATTACCGCAAAGACCGATTTTGCGGAAACCAGTCGGCAACGGTCAAATCCGACGCGACCCAGCTCCAAAGCGACCCTGCAAAAAACATCGTCACGCGCCGGTTCGAGGCGCGCCCGACTCGTCTCGCGGTCGGTGTCGAGGTTAGGATGTTGTTGACCGCGTCACCCCATGGACGCGCCGTCTCACCATCTCACTTGATAGCGTCACTGATGAATTCACCGACTGGACCTGGTCGACACGGCCAACCATTGCCCGAGCCCTCGGTGATCCCGACTTCGGGATGGCACTGCGGCCACTACTTCTATCGGTTTCGCCGCGAGGCGATCGAAGGGCCGCTTGATGATGCGTCTCGCCAACAATTCTGCAACGCGCTGGCGAGCGAGGATGCTGCGGCACCCGAGCGTTTGGCGTCGTATTGGACCAGCGGTCATCGGGCCGACTTCGCCGTGATGGTGATGGATCCTGATCCGGCGAAAGTCGACGGTGTGCATCAACGGATCATGGCACCCGGTCTTGGACGCTACGTCCAAGGGGAATGGTCATTTGTTTCGCTGAGCGAGGTCAGCGAATACGTTCCATCGGTCGAGAGTTTTCGCGAACGGTTGATTGCCGGTGGCGCCGATGCCGATTCACCTGAGTTGGCCGCAAAGGTTTCTGCGTACGAGCGGCGTTTGCCGATGATGAATGAGCAGCGATTGCATCCCGAGTTTCCCGAGTGGCCGGCGGCCTGTTTTTATCCGATGAACAAGAGTCGCGTCGTCGGGGCGAATTGGTTCAGTGAACCGTTCAGTCGTCGCAATTCGATGATGGCCCAGCACGCGCAGAGCGGCATTGCGTTCGCTGGAAAGGTAAGCCAGTTGATATCGGTGGGGGTCGGACTCGACGATTGGGAATGGATGGTCACGCTTTGGGCTCGCAACCCCGAGTACCTCAAAGAGATCGTCTACAAGATGCGATTTGACGAGGCGAGTGCGAAGTACGCCGAATTCGGGCCCTTCTACACGGGATACCGGGCGGGTGCCGAAGAGATTCTTCGCCACTGCAGTCTCGCCTGAGATCTAATGAGCTGGAGCGCGAGTCGACGCGTCTCATTCACCGCGCAAATCCTTGGCGATCTCAACCAACTCGACGAATTCCTGGCGGTATCCGAAATCGTCACCCTTGGCACCTTCACGGGCGATCTTCAGCGTGCTGGCGAAAGTCGCGTTGCCTCGATGGGGTGAATTGCGTAGCAACATTCCGAACGAAGCAACGGAAGCGGCGAACTGGAAATCCCGGTCGGTTTGCGCAAATCGCTTTCCCGAATCACGGACCGGAACTTCGACCAGGGTGCTCTTGTCGCCTTCGGGTTGCTTGTAGCGAAGTTTCAACACGAGCATCTCGCCGCTTTCGGCTTCCTCGCGAAGCAGATTGCGCTGTTGGTACCGCAACTCGTCGACGGGAGGCACATCGGCGTTGTCGATTTCGGCTGGAACGACTTCGTAAAGCGCCGTGACCGTATGACCTGCTCCGATTTCGCCGGCGTCTTTTTTGTCGTCGTTAAAATCCTGGGCCGCGAGTACACGATTCTCGTAACCGATCAACCGGTAGGAAGCGACCTCCTTCGGATTGAACTCGATCTGAATTTTGACATCCTTTGCAATCGTGACCAGCGTCCCGCCAAGTTCTTCCACCAGGACCTTTCTGGCTTCTGACTTGGTGTCGATGAACGCGTAATTTCCATTTCCCTTGTTTGAAATCTGTTCCATCATGGCATCATTGTGATTGCCAATTCCGAAGCCAAGCACCGTTAGAAATATATTCGACTTGGCGTTCTCCTGGGCGATTTCGACCAAGTGGTTTGTTCCGGTGACACCGACGTTGAAATCGCCATCGGAACAGAGGATCACTCGATTGGTACCACCAACGATAAAGTTGTCGCGTGCGATTTCGTAAGCCAGCAAGATGCCTTGACCGCCATTGGTGCTGCCACCGGCATGCAGCCGATCGAGCGCCGCGACGATCTGTTGCTTCTTGTCGCCGCGAGTGGCATCGAGAACGAGCCCCGCCGCACCGGCGTAAACGACGATCGCGACCTTGTCATTCTCACTCAGTTGGTCGGTGAGCATTTTCATGCCTTCGATGACCAGCGGCAGCTTGTTTGGCTCGTCCATCGATCCGGAGACGTCAAGCAGGAAGACGAGGTTGCTCGACGGCCGCTGTGTTTCGATGTTCTTTCCCTTGATGCCAATCCGGGCGAGGCGATGCTCGGGGTTCCACGGGCACTCGGCGACTTCCATCGAAGCGGCAAAGGGATGCTCGTCGACCGGTGCGGGGTAGTCGTAATCAAAGTAGTTGAGCATTTCTTCGATTCGAACGGCGTCCGGACGCGGCAGTGAATGGTTGCGAAGCAGTGATCGAACTTTGGAGTACGACGCCGTATCGACATCGATTGAGAATGTAGACAACGGAGCACTTGACACATCAACGAACTCGTTGTCATCGATCGGGTCGAACTGATCACCGAGGGCAAATGGGCGCTCGCCAAGATGGTCCATTCCCATCATGTCCATGTCCATCATTTCCATCCCCATTCCCATTTCCGCAGCTCCGCCCCCCGCGCCGCCCATTCCCATGCCGCCCATGCCACCCATTGCCATCTCCATTCCGCCCCTATCCATCTCCATCATCTCGTCCATTCCCATTTCCATGTCCATGCCTTCCATCATTTCCGACATGTCACTCATGTCCGCCGCAGGCGCGCCGGGCGCGCCCGCGGTTCTGTTTCGGCGGCGTGGGCTCTGGCCGAGATCGGCGATCCC
>JAHELS010000435.1 GCA_024644085.1 Rhodopirellula sp. | reverse complement strand
ACGATCACAGGCGTCGCTATGGCGGGCCACATGGCTTGGTCATCCGGATTGAAGTTGCCGCACGACCAGACGAGGTTTCCGTCCGATGCGTCATGGATCGTCAAGTGTTGCGCCCCCCAAACGAGTAAAGCTTCCTTGCCATCATGCTCGATCACCAGAGGCGTCGTGTATCCGTGATCGCATTCGGTTGGCGTCGAGTAATTACGCGCAACCTTCCAAGCCATCTCGCCGCTTCTCTTGTCGAATGCGGCCAGCCACGATTCGCCTTTGTGCATTCGTGTCATCACGACGTGATTCCTGGTCAAAACCGGGGACGTCCCCTGGTCCCAGAAAAGCGTGTCTTTGCCGAACTTTTCGACGAGGTTCGTTTGCCATCGAATCGAGCCGTCTAGATCGACCGCTGCTAACGTTCCACTCTTGTAATACGCGAACACTCCGCTGCCGTCGGTCACGGGCGACGCATTGCTCCCAGAACCATTGCGATGCTTGCCGGCATCCTCGGGGCCAAATTGAACGACCCACTTTTCCTTGCCCGCTTGGTTAAACGCGACCAACGCATCGTTGCCACTCACCGGAGCGGTAACGTAAACGGTCTGCGCCGAAATGATTGGCGTTGAACAGCCCTTTCCCGGCAACGAAGCTTTCCAAAGCAGGTGGTCCGGGTCGAGTGTCGATGGGTAAGCTCCACCCTCGATGCTGCCATTTTGAGCCGGACCACGCCAATTAGGCCAATCGGCCGTGGCCGTTGCCAGGCTGAACGCGAGAACCAGGAGAAGCGATACCGCGAGTGTCGGAACGGTTTTGACGGGCATGGCGTGTTCAATCCCTGCGTGAGAAATGGAAGCAACGTGACGCGGTTGCCGTGACAAACAATTTTTCCGCGGCGAGCGTTCATCGAGTTTACCGGAAGCCGATGATCGGTTGGGCACGCGAGCCTCTTGATGCCTTTGTCCGCCGGCGATTCGAAATCAGTGTCGGTTTTGCGGGTGATTGCGATCGTATCGACGATTATTGGTCCGCGCGTCGGCAATCCCCGCAAACTTCTGCGGAGGAAGCTATGGTTCACCGAAAGCCGTTCGCTCGGCATGACGCACTATTTTTTCCCAACCCATCGCAGCATCACGGGAGACGCAGGGGATGGATTTCGCCGATTTTGACCCGACCCTGTTGCTCGCACCTTTCATGTTGTGCGTGCTGGTCATGTCCGTGATCGCTTGGCTCGCGATGCTCGGCGGTTCCCTTAAGTTCTCGTTGTGGCTGCTATTGGATGATCCGCCGGGATACCCGGTTTGCCTGGCGATGGCGGTTTTGATTCTCGCGATCAACGCATCGGTGGGCGTGGGAATGCATCTTCTTTTCGAACCGCAACCTTGGTACGTCGTGATATCGTACCAAGCGATGCTCCAGGTCTTTCTCGTGATGGCACTGGCTCGATGCAACCCGGTATCAGCGTTTTTCGCAGCGTTTGCGCATTCGTTCTTCAGTTTGATCGGTACGGTCGCAGTCATCGTCACGCTGTTTGTGGCAGGCGGATCAGCAATCGTCGGTGCTCAAGAGCAGCGTGAGAGAAACGAACAAATCGCGCAGCCACGGATTCCTACCGCGGTCGCAAATCCCTACATGCAGGATTGACGTAGGCCCCGCGCCCGCAAATGCGTTCACACCTGCATTCTGAGCCGATGGCGTTAGCTAGCCACGGGTCAGATAAAACCGACGGAATGATCATCGATGCCGTATCGCTAGCTGGACACGCAGGCGGTGGCCGGTGGACGTGGTGAATCCACCCACCGCGCCGCTCGGCATCTGATCGACGGTTGCCAGCGGCTCCCTTTGCTAGCAGGATCACCGGGGTCGTTCCAGACGAAGACGTTCATTCGTGTTTGATCCAGCGGATTCGAAATCAGCGAAAACCTTGCAGGTTGAATTACGACGTCGGCTGCATAAACCCGATAACCCGAATAGATTACCTATCACGTCGGCGCCAAAGGCCATGCGAACGCTCCTAGCCTTCCTGTTTTGTTCATTTTGTGCGGTCTCGAATGGTCAAGGCGACCATGCTCATGACGGCGCAGGGCATGCGCATGCCCTCACGGAACCCGGGCATGTGCATGCCCACACGGAACCCGGGCATTCGCATGCCCACACGGAACCCGGGCATTCGCATGGCCTCGCTGACCCGCTGTTTGGGCATGCTCTCGAAGATTCTGCCAATTTCGACCACGATTCACACGCCGGTCACGACCACGATTCACATGCCGGCCACGGCCACGATTCGGCGCCTCGCTACTTTGATTGGATTCGCCCCTACGAGAGTCATGGCGTTCACGGTCATACCGGACATATCTCGGTGGAAGGCTATCCATTCGTGCATGGAATCCGAACTGAAATCGACTTCGTCGAGCGCGCCCTCGAGCTTGATCTCGTTCACACGCGCGGAGCGGACGGTGGACTCGTTGACGAGTGGGAATTCGAATCCGAACTCGTGTGGGCGTTGAACAGCCGGGCGATCTTTATTCTCGGCATCCCACTGATTGCACTTGATCCGGCAGGTGCGGACGAGACGGCCGGGTACGGTGATCTGGAGGTTGGATTCCAGTTTCTGGCTTTCGGTGGACGGCGTGATTTGTTGTTTGTTGCTCTCAACATTGGTGTCCCGACGGGCGATGCCGACCGCGACCTCGGGACTGGACGCACCGTATTAGAGCCGACGGTGCTGCACCTCCACGATTTTGGTGGAGGAACGTATGTGCAAAGCCGCTTTGCGTTGGAAGTGCCTGTCTCGACCGGCGACGTAGCGAACGATTTTGGCTACGACATTGCCCTGTTCCACACCTTCGTTTCGACCGAGGATTGGACTTGCTTACGCTACTTCACACCGATTGTTGAATTCAACGGCGTCACCGCATTGAATGGCGCCGAATCGAGCCGAACCGTCGTCGACCTCACATCGGGTGTGCGATGGGTCGTTCGTGAGTTGGACGAAGTGGGGATCGGTTGGAGCTTCCCGTTGACTGGGACCGAGGACTTCGATTGGCAGATGTTGCTCAGCTATCGGCTGCACTTTTAAAACTGTGCCGAGTGGCGACTGAACGAATACCGAGCGAGTCTCCGGCAAGCCCAACGCTCTCGCTATCGCCAAACCAATGGCAACCGCTCGTCGTCATTGCCCATCTTCCCGGCGGGCCGAAC
>JAHELS010000434.1 GCA_024644085.1 Rhodopirellula sp. | reverse complement strand
GCGTTCCTTCAGGAAGTCGTTTGAGGTCTTCGCCAGACTGAAGACTCGTTTGGGATCATCCAAAGGAATTGGAGTTCTGTCGGCAGGCTCCCACCAGTCGCCGTGCCCATTGCCATTCGGATGCTTATGGATGAAGTCAGTGACGTCGTACCCATGATCCTTGAACCAATGCATCGGCGAACAGCCCTTGCCAAAGAACGCGGTGACATAACCCTTGTCCGCTTCTTTGATCATCTCGGCAATCGACAGGTTCTTCCCCAAATCGATCTTTTTCTTGTTCATCACCACATCGTGAATCGAAACGCAACCCACGCGGGCCGTGGTCATGCCGAACTGAATGGCGGCACGGGAAGAAGTACAGACGGGCGAGGGACAATACGCATTGGAAAAACGCATGCCCCGTTTGGCGAGTTTCTCGATATTGGGTGTCTGATGCAGCTTGTGCGCCAGTTCGGGCCGGTCCTTCATCATTGGGACGCTGGTCTGTGTGTAGCCCAGATCGTCGATGTAGATCAGGATGAAGTTGGGAGCCTGATCCGCGCGAAGCGATAAGGGCGCAAAAGCGAATAGCGTGACGAATAATGCTTTGGTTGTTTTGTTCATGTCTTTATTCCTTAACGACTCACTTCTTGTCGTGGCTATGCCGAGGGAGTTCACTCACGGCTTTTCCCGAAGAACCTGTTCCAGCGTGAGGTCCACCCATTTGGCTTCGACGCTTTCTTCGGCTTCTTTTTTGGGGGAGCCTTCCCTCCACGAATACCAATTTGCGTGCAGCCGCGTCTTCTCCTTGTTGAGTGCGCTCTTCTTGAGTTTCTGGTTCAGCTCCTTCAAGAGCGCCGCTTGTTGCGTTTCGAGGTCGGACGGGTTGTCTTTTCTCAACTGGGCCACTTTCTTGCGAAAGGCGTCCCTGGCCTGGCTGCTGTGTCGGTCCATGGTCTTGTACAAAGCTTCACGGACCTGTTCCGCCGTGCCGCCGTCGACTTCCTTGACATACTTCGCTCGAATCGCGTCCATCTCAGCCGCTTTCTCTTGCAGCGAAGTGCTGAGGTCATATTCTTCGCGATAGTCGGTTTTGATGTTGAACAGTTTGATCTCGCCAGAGTTGAGATGTCGCATGAATTTGTAATCGCCAATGATGATGGAGCTGATCGGCGGATGGTAGTGACAGGGATAATGATGAATGATTCCGGGAGCGGCGCGGTTCACGACACCTTTGTTTCCACGAGCGAACACGTTGCGCAGGCTGCCGCCATCGACGCCGTCTGGCAGTGGCGATTTACTGCCGCTCAAGTCGTGAAACGTGGGTAGAAAGTCCCATTGCACGATGGGGACGTCGCATTGGGAGCCGGGCTTGATGCCGGGGCCGGCGATGACGGTCGGCACACGGATGCCGCCTTCATAGATGGAACGCTTGCCTTCCTGGAGCGGGCCGTTGAAGCGACGATTTTCGCCGTCGATCTTCTCCTTACGTGATTTTCCTCCGCCATTGTCGGAAGTGAAGATGATGTACGTGTTATCAAGTTCGCCCTTTGCATCGAGAGCATCGATCAAGGCGCCAACGTTCATGTCCATCTCGTCGATCATCGCCGCGTAGACAATGTCGCGATGAACGCTGGATTTCTCAACGTCGATATTTTCAGTATCCCTGCCCGCTTCGATCCAACGCTTCTTGTTGCGCTCAAATGCTTCCTTCGTTGCCATGTGCGGAATATGGGGAGCGTAGTGGTTGACCATCATGAAGAAGGGCTGTTTGCCGGCGTATTTGTTGACGAATGCAACGGAGTCCCGGCGCAGAGAGTGGATGCGTTTGGGATTGTCCGGCGGGATTGGAGTTTTGTTCTTCGGATCCCAGTAGGACCCGTGGCCATTGCCATTGCCGCCAGGTTCGCCGGGCAATTCGTCGGTCACGTCGTATCCAGCGTCCTCGAAACGCCCCAGAGTACTCGCGCCTTTGCCGAACATGGCGGTGGCGTAGTTCCGGCCGGATTCCTTGAACATCTCACCCATCGTGGTTTCGTCGTCGTAACCATCGGGGCGTTGGTAGTGGGAAAGGACATCGAAGACGTTGCGGTACTGTGCGCGCGCTGAGGTCATACCGAACTGGATGCTGACTCGCGATCCGGTGCAGGTCGGAGTTGGAGCATACGCTGCGGTGAACCGTGCACCCAGCTTTGCCAGTCGGTCCAGCCCCGGCGTTTGGATGAAATCGTGCCTGGTGCCGGGCTCAGCGTCCATCATCTGGACGGAAGTGTCCGCGTAACCAAGGTCGTCGGCATAAATGAGGATGAAGTTAGGTGCGTCGTCGGCGGGAAGCCTTGAGGCGAAGAGCAGGAGCAGTAAAAAGGTGAGGTTTTTCATATTCAAATCCATGTTGGTTCGAGCAAGTGGCGTACGCTTCTAATTCTGATCCGCAGTTCCACGTTTCTCGTGCAACTTGATCAGCTCTTTCGAACGCTTGAGCTGGCGGTCCTGAAAGTCCACGTGGTTTTGTGACACGTCGACTCTAAACGCTTTCTGTTTGTTGTCCGGGTCCGCTGCGAGTTCCGCTTTCAGTTTGGCGAGGCGTTTGCGGCCGTTCTCGATCCAGCCGCCTTCCAATAGTTCCACGTAGTTGCGGCGGGTGAGCGTGACGGTCTCGGCATTGATCGACTCAAGGTAGTCGGAACGCAATCGGTCGAGTTCCTGAACCAACGCGGGCATGCTTTGTGAAAGATCTTGTTTCTCGCCGATGTCTTTCGTGATATCGAACAACTCAATCTCAAGGGTGTCGAGGTTCTTACGCAGCTTGAAGTTGCCTCGGCGAATCACAGATTCCGGCTCGCCCGTGTGCCAGGGAAAATGGAATACCAGCGCTTCACTATTACGCTGCACCTTGCCGTTGTTTCCATTCTCAAAGACATCACGCAGACTGCCGCCGTCCAGGTCAGCCGGTAAAGGCTCCGTTCCGCCGGCAAGGTCATAGAACGTCTGTAGAAAGTCCCACTGAACGACCGGGACATCGCAGTAACTGCCCTTCTTGATGCCTGGGCCGCGAACGAAGGACGGCATGCGAATGCCACCCTCGTACAGACTGCCTTTGCCGCCTTTAAGCGGAGCGTTGCCACGGAAGCCACCGCCGTTATCTGAGGTCAGGATCACGTAGGTGTTGTCCGCGATGCCGAGCTGATCGATCGCATCAAGCAAGATCCCGGTGGCTCGATCC
>JAHELS010000177.1 GCA_024644085.1 Rhodopirellula sp. | reverse complement strand
GGCGATCGATTCGATGATGTGCCCGGTCACGCGGTTTCGAAACCATATCGAGTGTTGAACAATCGAAGCACCGAACGTCAACAGCGCGATCGTCGCGACAAACCGGAATACGGTTAAGAACGGCGTACCTGGTTCGAGCGCGAAGCTGGCGAGATACGCGAACGTCGCATTGCAGAAAAGGAAAAACAATATGGTGAGGCCGAGGTTCTTTCCCATATTGGGTACCGGCAACATCTGCAGCAAACCGCGAGGCCCCGCAGCGAATTTCTCCTGATGCTCCGGTGAATTCATCTCTTTGGAACTGTTGGCACCCGGAAACATATAACTCCCGTCGGGCACATTCAATTCGCGAAGCGTCTCCATCAACTTCTCTTCACCCTCAACTTTTTGCCAGTCCTTCTCGTGCAGGCCGAGGACCATCCAGGAAAGAAAACTGGCAAAGAACAACGCGATCGTCGAAACCAGGATCGGAAGCCAAAGTGAAAGCATGGTCGCGGATCAGAAGGTTAGCGTGCGGGCCAGGGGTTAGCGTGCGAGCCAGGGGTTAGCGTGCGAGCCAGAAGGTTAGCGTGCGGGCGGCCAGGGGTTAGCGTGCGGACCAGAGGTTAGCGTGGAGGAAGGATGCGCGGCAGCGGAACCTCATCCGCGGGAAAGAACCTTTTACGCAAGACCCGCTCACGTTCGTGAATGTCTTTCAAGAGAACGCCAGGCGTGGTGGTCTGCAAGCGAATGACTTCCGCCGGTGTCGGATGAACGGGGTATTGTGGAATTCTAGCGGGGAGCCTTGCCGGTGCAGGTTCTTCCGCGGGTTCGCTGATGGATTGCTCTCGGGACATTTGCGCCACAGTTGCTTCGAGCCTGCCGATGCGCTGCTTGAGTTGGCGAATCTCTTTCAATATCAAATCAAGTTTGTCACTCGACTCATCGGCGAAAGTTGGTGCACAACTCAAAGTGGAAAGGAGGACTGAGATCAACGCAATACGCAAAGCCATCGGTTCACCCTCACAGAGCTGGAGTAAGGAATCATTGTATCGGATCCTCCCCTACGAGATAAATCGCTGGATCCATGAGGACGGTCGGCGGTTATTGCGAGAACAATCTCGAACCCGGCTGCGGCTTGTGACCTCGCAGAAATTCTTTTCCGTCCATTTCACGTTTTCCAGCTGGTTGGAGCCTCTGGATCTCGACGATTTGATCGGCGGTGGCGACGAGAAACAGCGGATCGGAGATGATCTCGCCGCAACAGAAGTCGTCCGACGACCTTTCAAGAATCCGAATCTTTTTGATCGCCAGGCGAATTGGCGATGAATTGGTACCAGCGCGATGGTGGGTGAAGGCGACCGGCCAGGGTTGCATGCCGCGGATGTGACAATCGATTTCCTTTGCCGTCCGGCCCCAATCGATTTCGCCGTCTGACTTTTTCAGCCGCGGCGCTTTGGTCACGCATGAGGGATCCTGCGGCTGGCCGATCGACGTCTTGCCATCCCATGAACGGAGTTTTTCGACGGCTTCGAGGGTGGCGTCGACGCCGAGGATCGCCAAACGTTCCTCGAGCTGGCCAGCCGTCTCGTCGTTGCGTATCGGAGTCGTGCGCGTCGTGATGATCGGACCGCCATCGAGTCTCGGCGTCATGTGAATCACCGAGACGCCGGTTTCGTCTTCACCACTTAACATCGCCCATTGGACCGGTGCCGCTCCACGGTACTTGGGCAACAACGAGCCGTGCAGATTGATGCCACCGAGTATTGCGGCTTCCAAGGCGGCGGGTTTGAGGATCTGGCCGTAGTCGCATACAACCAACATCGCCGCCTCGATTTTGCCAGTTCTTTCGATCGCATTTTCATCGTTGATGCTCTCCGGATCGAAGATCTCGAAACTGTGACGTTGGGCCCAAGAGCGCACGGGCGAGGGAGGCGGCCCCTTGCGGCTTTTGACCGGCGGTTGCGGACGCGTGACCACCATGGCAATCTCGTGGCCGGCGACCCTCAGCGCCTCGAAAGATGGCACGGCAAAGGGACCGGTGCCCATCACAATCAAGCGTTGGGGGTTAACCGATCGCTTGATCGTTTGATTGTTTGACCTCGTCGTTGGGGATGTCGACGCAGCAATCGATGCTTTCGATCCATCTGGCATGGCGCAACTCTCCCATCAGGCGTACTTCTCGTGCCATTTTCCCAGTCTTTCCACCAATTCCTCGTCCGGGGGAATCGCTCCGGAATTCTGCTTGGATCGAAAAACGGTTTCCAACTCGTCAAGCGAATCGTCCAATTCACGTTTGGCTTCCTCGGTCATGCGATCAAAAAACAACACGCCATCCAGGTGATCGTTCTCGTGCTGCACAACCCGCGCGAGAAACCCTTCCACGACTCGTTCGATGGGATTGCCTTGCAGATCATACGCGCTCAATCGAATCGATTTGGGACGCTTGACCTGTCCGTAGACGCCCGGAAGACTCAAGCATCCCTCCTGGCTCGTCTCGTTCCCCTTGGGCAACTGCAACTCGGGATTGAGCAGGATCAATTCCTCGCCCTCGCCCCTTTGGCCAGCTGGATTGGCAACAAACAGACGCAGTGGAAGGTCGACCTGGTTCGCGGCCAATCCGACGCCTTCAGCCTCGTACATCAGATCGAGCATTGCCGCCGCGATATCACGAAGCTCCTGATCGACACGGCGAATCGGCTTGCTGCGAACCCTCAACGTCGGATGGGGATATTGAATGATGCTCAGTTGCATGTTCGAGTTGTCGATCGGGAAGCGAATGTTAGCCCTAAAAGATGACGTATCAGCCACTTTTTGGGCAGGGGGACCAAAATCGAATCGAACTCCCTCCGGCTGGACATCGGGGCCTGTTTGCACCAACATCTTTCCATGCTTAATGATTCGGCATTGGCGATTTTTCAGCTCGCGGCAAATGATGCGGCGCGAATTGGATGCGCCGTGACAACGCTGCGTGAGACAACGGTGCTCGACGCGGGTATCGAGGTGCGCGGTTCCCTCGAAGCGGGCGTTATTCTGGCGAGACTTTGCCTCGGTGACCGCGGCAACGTCACGATATGTCCCGCCGACGCGAATTCACTCGTGAGTTCCATCGCCGTGCTGGTCCGCACCGACGATCCACTGCGGGCGTGTCTCGGGGCACAATACGCGGGATGGCCGGTGCAAAGTGATGATTTTTTTGCAATGGGAAGCGGGCCGATGCGGATGTCCCGCGGCCGCGAGGAAATGTTGAAACAACTGCGGCTCAGCGAATCGGCCGAGCGGGTCCTCGGCGTGCTCGAGTCAGACAAAATGCCCACCGAATCATCGATCGAAATGATCGCCCAGCAATGCGGTGTTCCGACCGCGGGCGTGAACCTGGCTGTCGCACCTAGTACATCGATTGCCGGCAGCATCCAGGTTGTCGCCCGCAGCATCGAGACGGCGATGCACAAGCTGCATGAGTTGGAGTTCGACGTCACCGCCATCGTTTCCGCGACCGGACACGCGCCGCTGCCGCCGCCCGCGAAGAAAGGCGACACAGTGGGTGGAATCGGTCGCACGAACGACGCCATGTTGTACGGTGCGACCGTAACATTGTGGGTCGATCACGAAGATGACGCGATTGATCATGTCGCCACTCAAATACCGAGTTCTTCGTCGAGTGATCATGGACAGCCGTTCGCAAACATATTCAAGCAATACGATTACGACTTTTATAAAGTGGATCCTTTGTTGTTCAGCCCCGCGGTCGTCACGTTGCATAATTTGCGCAGCGGCCGAACCTGGTCCGCGGGCCGAATCGCAACCGATATTCTTCGCCAATCGTTTTTGCAATGAGTGACCGAAGATTTCTTTGTCTCGGCGGCGGCGACGGATGGCACGCGGACCAGCTGCGTTCTGCTGCTGCAAAACGTGGTTGCGATTTCGAGGTTGCGGCCTACGAGACGCTCACCGCCCGCATTGGCGACAAAGTCCATGCAAGTTGCATCGCGGGACCCGTGCATGGTTTTGATGCTGTGCTGACTCGGACGATGCCAGCGGGTTCACTCGAGCAGATCACGTTTCGACTTGCGATTCTTCATGATCTCGTCCAGTCGCCGGAGTCGCCGGCGATTGTCAATCCGCCGCGGTCGTTGGAAATAGCCATCGACAAATTTGCCACGCTCGCACATGTCGCCAGACTCGGGTACAGCGTACCGGAAACGATTGTCGTACAGTCACGCGGCGAGGCGGTGGACGCATTCGAAAAGCTCGGCCGCGATTGCGTGGTCAAACCGATCTTTGGCGGCGAAGGTCGCGGCGTGATGCGAATCCGGGACGCCGAACTCGCATGGTATACCTTCTCGACGCTCGAGCAGCTCGGCGCGGTTTGTTACGTCCAGCGGTTCGTTCGTCCCGGTGGCAGTGACACCCGCTTGCTCGTCATTGGGGAATCCGTCGTCGGTCTTCGCCGCTGCAACGGCACTGATTTTCGTACCAACATCTCCAACGGTGGGACCTGTCAACCGATCACCGTTTCTGACGAAGCTTCTGAAATGGCAATCAGGATCTGCGACTCGATGGGTCTGAAGTTCGCAGCGGTCGATATCGTCGACAGCAACGACGGGATACCAAAGATCATCGAAGTCAACGCGATACCGGGATGGAAAGGAGCACAGAGCGCCGCCGATTTCAACATTGCCGAGCGGATCATCGAACTGCTCGTGCGCGAAGCGAGTTCCCGCAAGGCGCACTGCTGATGGCGGAACATCCAGTCGACGGAAACGTTGCGGCCCGTCTGCGAATCGTCACCGCCCTCGCACCGGGCGCCATCGCCATCGCCGAACCAGACGGTCCTCCGCAGCAAGACGGGTCGAGAAGTTACGCGTTGACGACCTTTGGAAGTCTCGACGAGCGCAGCGATGCGATCGCGCGCGGTTTGATCGCTTGGGGAGTGCAACCCGGCATGCGAATGGCGATGTTGGTCCCGTTTGGCGCGTCATTCATCGAAATTGTGTTCGCCCTGATGAAGGCGGGCGTCGTGACCGTGCTCGTCGACCCCGGAATGGGCCGCAAACATCTGGTCCGTTGTCTCAGTGAATCGGAACCGAATGGGTTTGTTGCGATCTCGAAAGCCCAGGGAGTGCGTGCATTATTGCGGAACAAATTTCGAAACGCGAAGTGGAACGTGACGATCGGGCCGAGGTTGTTTTGGGGCGGCAAGACACTTGATCAGATCGCCTCCCTCGGCCAAGCGTCGCAGGACCGGATCGACTTTCCCCGCGTCGAGCGGCCGGATGAAGCGGCCATCATCTTTACCACCGGAAGCACCGGACCGCCCAAGGGCGTGCTTTATACGCACGGAACATTCCACGCACAAATCGATCGAATTCGCGAGCGGTATGACATTCATCGCGGATCTCGTGACCTCGCCTGCTTCCCTTTGTTCGGATTGTTCGATGCGGTGATGGGAGTTACGACCGTGATTCCGGATATGGATCCGACCCGACCTGCGGAGGTCAATCCACAACGCCTAGTCGAAGCGGCCAACCAATGGGAGATCGATCAGGCGTTCGGGTCCCCCGCGCTCTGGAATCGAGTCGTACGTTGGGCCGACGAGACGCGACTCGAGCGGCCGTTTCCGACCCTGAAGCGAGTCCTTTCGGCCGGCGCGCCGGTGCCCGCGTCGACTCTTGAAAAATTGCGCACGTTGGTTCATCCCGATGCGAATATCGTGACGCCCTACGGTGCGACCGAGGCATTGCCGATTGCATCGATCGAATCGCGAGAGATCATCGCTGAAACCGGTCCGGCCGCTGCCAAAGGAAAAGGAACCTGCGTGGGAACGCGGTTTGAGGGCGTCAGTTGGCGGGTGATCGAAATCGACGACGGGCCGATCGAGGATCTATCCGAAACCAAAGAATTGCCGCGAGGAAAGATCGGCGAGCTGATGGTGCGAGGACCGATGGTGACCGAGCGGTACGTGGTTCGATCCGACCAAAACGCGATGCACAAAGTTCGCGACGGAGACAACGTCTGGCATCGGATGGGCGACGTCGGATACCTCGATGATCGGGATCGATTCTGGTTTTGCGGTCGAAAGGCACACCGGGTAACGATGGGCAAACGGACGCTCTACACGGTCCCCTGCGAAGCAATCTTCAATGCGCACCCCGCGGTTTATCGGTCTGCCTTGGTGCCCCGCGGCACGCGACCATCACAAACGCCTGTCATGATCATCGAGCCACATTCGGATCAGATGCCGCAATCGGCCGCGGCTCGCGCGCAACTGCAAACGGAATTGTTGGAGCTGGCGGCCCGCAACCCTTTGACTCGCCGAATCGAGGAAATCATCATTCGCGACACACCGCTGCCGGTCGATATCCGACATAACAGCAAGATTTTCCGCGAGCAACTCGCCGCGGAACTCAACGGATCATCCAAGGGCTAGCCGTTGCGAGTCGTGTAAAAACGCTCGGCGATTTCCTTTAAGTGAAACGGCAACCATTGACGGCATGTGTAGACTCCGTGGCCAAAAAGCTTGCGATTCCATCCCTCGTCGGTGTCAGCGTAATCGACCAGCAATGTGACACCATCGGCCGATGTGCGGCGACCGACTTTCAAGTTTCGCATCAAGTGGCTACGCCGCGCGTGGCACTCGAAGATCTGTCCCATCCGTCGCTCGACGATCCAGTCCCGCCAGGCGAAAACAGAGGGCAGGAAATCGGTGCCGGCGATTCCGAGGTGTTGGACGTAATCACCGCCGGCGGCGTCAAGCAACTGTTGAATACCGGCGGGAATGCACGCGGCCTGCGGTTTCGATGGGTCGAGGGGTCGGTGATGCACAAAGTGCAAAAGGTTTTCGCAAACGCCCGTATTCCATCGGTACCGAAGTGGAGTCCCAAACGTCGCCACATCGAGCCTGGGAAAGCTCGACGGATCACACTTCGCCAGACCCTCTTGCACATGCTGCCAGGTCGGCAAATCAATCCTGCGAAATAGATAGCTCTTGTAATGCAATCGCGTGCGACCGAAAAACGCTTGCTTTTCCTCCGAGCTGGCCCCAACCAGGTGCGACAACATCGCAACCATGTTTCCACCGTGGCTGTGCGCTAACACAAGGATTCGTCGACCACGGCGTTGCGCGTCGTCCAACAGTCGCTCGATCAGCAGCATCGCACCATCGGCTCGACCAAGATGATGGTTTTCTCCCGTCCAGGGAAACCGGGATACCAGAATCGGTTCGAGCGAAGGTGGATTGACCAGATCGGTAAGACACTGCGCGTACGTCGCCGTGTAATTGCCGACCTCTCCCGCCAGTTCATCGAACCAACGCTTGCCAAGGTCGCCCAGGCGTCGAGCAAGGCTGGGCGAAAACCTGGCGATCTCGCGCACCACTCCAACAACGTCGGTTCCAGCGAACGTGCCGTGAACCAGGATGATCTCGCCGACACCGGCGCGGCGGAGCAGCTGAGGCAATTCTGACAAATCCTCGGCCGCGGGCTCGGTTATGGCCGATGCCCGATCCGACGCCACGAATTCAAAACATCCGGCCGGTTCGTCATCGGCGAACGTGTGATGGGGAAAGTGCAGTTGTCGAATATCCGCGGCTTTGCCAGTAATGACTTTGATTCCCGTGACGATTTCCGAGGATAGGTCGTGCCAATCGGCAGAAAACTTCCCTGGCTCGTTGTTGTATAATGCACCGATTCAAGAACCAGGATCGAACCACCACATGATTCTAGCCAGAGGTGAGATATGCGACGACGAGAGTTTTTGGGCGCGGGTGCCGCGATGACGTTGTCTTTGGGCGCCCACCGATCCCTTCTCGCCCTTGATCCCGACAACATGTATCGCAAAGAAATCGGTATCCAGCTTTATACGCTGAGAAACCAGATCGACTCGGACGTGAAGGGAACGATCCAGGCAGTTGCCGATGCTGGATACAAGCAGGTCGAACCTTATGGATTCCCCGATGAGAAAGGGATGATCGAGGCGGCAAAAGAATCGGGCATGTCCGTGAATTCATCACACTTCGCCTGGGACTCCGTGGTCAATCCGGACGACAAGGGTGTTCCGCCCTTCTCGGAGATTCTCGACAAAGCGAAAGATGCGGGCCTGAGTGACCTCGTCATCCCGTACCTGGCCGATCGCAATCGAAAAAACCTCGACGACTATCGATTGCTCGCCGCGCGATGCAACCGGGCCGCCGAGCAAGCGGCAGACGTCGGGATTCAGCTGGCTTACCACAATCACGCCTTTGAATTCGAACCGAGGGACGATGGAAAGTCCGGCTACGACATCCTGATCGATGAATTCTCGCCTCAAATGCACTTCGAGGTCGACGTATTCTGGGTGCAGGTAGGCGGAAAGAATCCTGCCGAATTAATACGACAGCTCAAGGGTCGCGTTTCGCAGCTGCATTTGAAAGATCTCAACAGCAAGATTGAGACCCCGAATTATGGATCCATCCCACCTGAAGCTTTCGAAGAACTCGGCGACGGCGTGATCCCGATGGAACCGATCATTGACGCGGCGGGCGAAGCGGGCGTCCGGATTTGCCATGTCGAACAGGACCACTCGCCCCATCCGATGCAAAGCATTCGTGAAAGCATGCAGCATCTCAAAAGCCTCTAGAGAATGGTTCCGCGCCTCCGCTCGCGGGACCGATCTGTTTGCGCCGGTCAATTCATTGCCTCGGGCGGAGCCGGACAATGAGGGAAACGAGCGATCATGAAACACTTCCTGTTTTTGACCCTGTTTTCGGGAGCGATCTTCGCGATGTCAGATTCAGCGCACGCCGAACTCGAAGTGGGCGATGACGCGCCACCGTTCAAAATGGTTGGCAGCGACGGCAAGACCTATTCCAGTGAACAGTTCCGCGGGCAACAAGCGGTTGTTATCGCCTGGTACCCGAAAGCGTTCACCGGTGGCTGAACGAAGGAATGCAAGTCGCTCCGTGAGAGCGGCGACGCCTTGAAGGAATTCGACGTGGCTTACTTCACCGCCTCGGTCGACAGTGTCGAGAAAAACACGGAGTTCGCCAAAAGCCTCGACTTGGACTATCCCATCCTCAGTGATCCCGACAAGGCTGTCGCGGAAGCGTTTGGCTGCCTCAACGCCCGGGGACTTTCCAACCGCTGGACGTACTACATCGGCAAAGACGGCAAGATCCTGCACATCGACAAGCAGGTTAAGGCGGCCGATCATGGACAGGCGATTACCGAAAAGCTCGACGAGCTCGGCGTTGAGCGAAAACAAGCGGATTGAAGCATCAGCGATTTGCGTTACAGCTTGACTTCAGCACTCTACGTCTGCGCACGCGTCTCTTTCCACGGCCCAATTCTGAACAATTCCCCATGACGATCATGCCATGAACGATGCTTCATCCTCGAAACTTCCCTCGGTTCTAAACCGCCGCGCCTGCCTGAAGTCCTCACTGACCGTCGGCAGCGTTCTGGTCCCCAGTGCCCTTGCATCCAAGGCTTTCGCGGCCGGATCGGATGAGGTCAAAGTTGGGTTGATCGGCTGCGGTGGACGTGGATCGGGGGCCGCGGCCCAAGCAATGTCGACGGGCAAGAATGTCAAGTTGTACGCAATGGCCGACGCGTTCGCAGATCGCTTGAACCTCAGCTTGAGTTCACTCTCGCGCGGCCGCGCCGGAACCTCGAAAGTCGAAAAGGGCAAAGGCTTCGGGGCGGCATTGGATGTCCCGGCGGATCGGCAATTTGTCGGTCTTGATTCGTTTCGCCGCATGATGGACACCGATATCGACTTGGTGATTCTGACCGGTCCACCCGGCTATCGTCCGCTGCATTTTGAGCGAGCCGTCGAAGCGGGCAAACATGTGTTCATGGAAAAACCGCTCGCGAGCGATGCAAGCGGCGTGCGTCGAATCCTCGCCGCCAACGAGAAAGCACGCCAGAAGAACCTGAAGGTCGGCGTTGGATTGCAGCGTCATCACCAGGCGAGCTACCAGGAAGCGATCCGCCGAATCCACGACGGTGAAATCGGTCGCGTTGTTTCGATGAAGTGCTATTGGAACGGAGGTCCGCCAGCGAAGACCGCCATCCCTCGCGACGAGATGACGGAACTTGAATACCAGGTCCGGAATTGGTACTTCTTTGACTGGCTCAGCGGCGATCACATTTGCGAGCAGCACATCCATAACCTGGACATCTGCAATTGGGTCAAGGGCGACCATCCCGTCACCGCGGAAGGAATGGGCGGCCGACAGGTTCGGACCGACAAACGTTTCGGCAACATTTTTGACCACCATGCCGTGATCTACCGGTACAACGATGGCACCGAGATGCACAGCTACTGCCGACAAATGCCGGGCTGTCAGAATTTGGTTGCCGAACACATCGATGGGACTGAGGGAACAGCAGAACTCGGAACCGGTCGATGCTCGTTGACCAATCTCAACGGAGAGACAATCTGGGAAACGCCGCGCAGGCGACCGAAGGATTACATCAGCCCTTATCAGGTCGAGTGGAATGCAATTGTTGATGCGATGCTCGATGGTATCGAGTACAACGAAGCCGAATACGGCGCGCTGAGCACAATGACCGCAGTCCTCGGTCGAATGGCAACCTATTCGGGCCAGGTCATCCCTTGGGAAGAAGCGTTCGCATCCCAGAAGGTTCTCACCACCGACGCTGAATCATGGGACGCCCCGGCACCGATCCAGCCGCTGTCGGACGGGTCTTATCGAATCCCGATTCCCGGCGTAACAAAAGTCTTGTAATCACTCTCTTCATCGCCAGCTCGACCGCTTCGAGATTCCCGCATGCACCGTCGCCTTGTCCTTCAAGCCGCTTCCGCGACAGTTCTGACTTCGACGCTGCCGGCCGTCGGCCGGTCCCAGCAACCCGAGCCGCAAGAATCATCGCCGCGATTCTCGATGGCCTTCGCGCCGCACTTTGGCATGTTCGAGGCGTCGGCTGGAAAAGATCTGGTGGACCAACTTCGATTCGCGGCCGACGAAGGCTTTCACGGCTGGGAAGACAACGCAATGAAAGACCGCAGCGCCGAGGAACAGTCGCGGTTGGCCGACGCGATGGAACGACTTGGCATTCGCCTGGGTGTGATCTCGGCGCTTCGCGGTGTTTGGAAAAAGGTCAGCTTTGCCGGAGATGACTCAGATATTCGGGATGAGGTTTTGAGGGCGATGCACGACATTGTTCCGGTGGCCCAGCGAGTCAACGCAAAATTCCTCACCGTGGTCGTCGGATTGGAAGACCCCAAATTGCCGCGTGATTATCAAACCGCCAATTGCATTGATCTGCTCAAGCGTTGCTGTGACATTGTCGAGCCGCATGGGCTGGTCATGGTGCTCGAACCGCTCAATCGCAAGAAGAACCATCCCGGCGTCTTATTATCCGAGTCACCCCACGCGTATCAGATTTGTCGGGCCGTGGGGCGACCGTCGTGCAAAATCCTTTTTGATATCTATCACCAGCAAATCACCGAGGGAAACCTGATCCCGAACATCGACCACTGTTGGGACGAGATCGCTTACTTTCAATGCGGTGACAATCCAGGACGCAATGAACCTGGGACGGGCGAGATTCATTTCCGCAACGTGTTTGCCCACATCGCCCGCAACGGCTATGACGGGATCATGGGGATGGAGCACGGCAACTCGATCGCCGGTGTCGAAGGTGAGCGTGCCCTGATCGAGGCTTACCGGGCAATCGATCCGGAAGCTTGACACGGTGCCGTGCCGGCACCTTGCCCGTCGGAACACCGTGCCGGCGCCTGTGGAATCAAGTGATTCCGCCACGTGCCCGGCGGGAATGATCGCGCGCTATTTGTCGTAAACGTCGACGCCGAATGACTCGAGTAGTTTCGTTTGCTCGGCTTTCTTTTTCTCGTCGATTGGATTTTCGCCGAGATAGACCTCCATGTACGGTGCGAACCGGCGATCACCCTCGGCATCCTTGCGGCACATTTCGACCAGCGGTCCCAGATCGCTGACCTTGTTTTTCGACATCAGCAGCATGTCGAGTTCGGTCAGCGTGTTGAGCGGTTCAAGCGATTCGACCTGATTGCCAACGATGTCGAGTGTTGTAAGCCAACGCAGTTTTCCAACGGGGGTGAGATCGGTGATCTCGTTTTCGGACGCATCGAGGGACCAGATTTTAGCAAGCTCGGCGATCGGATCGAGAGTTTTCAGCTGGTTCTTGGCAACGTACAGCGTACGCAGATTCGACATTTTCTTGAGCGCCGAAAGATCGTCCACCTCGTTGTCTGATAGATCGAGCAACTGCATCGCCGTCAGGTTTTCCAGCGGCTTGAGATCTTTGATCTTGTTGCTCTTGAGGGTGACCGATTGCAGCCTTTTCAGATCCGCGATCGGCTTCAAGTCACTGATCTCGTTATTCTCGAGATCGATCAACATCAGGGCCTTACAGTGCTCGAGGCCCTCGAGGTTCTTGATTCCCTTGCCCTTGCCGACGACGCGGGAAATATTAGCGACGTCATCGCGGGTAATTCGTTCTTTGTTGTATCGCTTCGCAAACACCTCGGCGCGGACCGCTTCTTCGAGTGCCGGGTCATTGAAGATGGGCGCATTTTTCTTCGCCTCTTCTTCCTTCTTTTTCATCTCCTCCGCTTTCTTCTTTTCCTCTTCCGCTTTCTTCTTTGCTTCCTCTTCCGCTTTTTTCTTCGCCTCTTCGGCTTTCTTTTTCGCTTCTTCGTCCGCGTTCTTCTTTGCTGCGTCTTTCTTTTCTTCGTCCGCCTTCTTCTCGTCGGACTCGGCGGCCGGCTTCTCTTCCGTTTTCTTTTCTACCGGCGCGGGGTCTTCCGCCGGCTTTTCCTGGGCAGCCTGCTCGGTCTTTTCCGGCGGATCATCCGCCAAAGCCGGAGGCGTCAGAACCAGTGCCAAAGAGAAAAAGGCGAGGGGGACAATGAACGTCAGGC
>JAHELS010000433.1 GCA_024644085.1 Rhodopirellula sp. | reverse complement strand
GCGCCGATGATCGGGCTGAGGTCGGTTCATTTCCGCTTTCGATCACGGTTCAGCAGGCACTCGATGAGACACCTGACGAACGAGGGGCGAGAAAAAACGGTTACGGCACCGGCTATCACTACGTCGCCTCCCCCCCGGTTCACGTTCAAGTGGCCGAACCGTATCTGGACATTACGTTTGAACGAACCGCGCTCGCGCAGGAAACGACCGGCGAATTAGTCGCCGCAATTACCGAACTACGTCCCTTACCCGGTACCGCGCAGGCTAAGCTGCTGTTACTCCCGCCCGGGATGGAAGCGAAGGGCAGCGCCGTAAAGATTCAGCCGGGCGACAAAACGGTGCGGTTTCCGGTCAAAGTGACGCGAGACTGTCTGGTCGGCCAGCACGAAAACATCACCTGCGAAATTGCGGTCGAGGTTGGCGGGCAATTGATCAAACAAACCTCAGGTAACGCGGTCATTCGCATCGACGAAGCGAAAAAATGAAAACTACACTCCTTTCCTGTCTCATTCTCACCCTCGCTCACGCCGCGTTTGCGGAAGAGGTTCCCAGTTTCAAAAACGACGTCGTTCCCGTCTTCATGCGAGGCGGCTGCAACGCGGGAGATTGCCACGGAGCAGCCCGGGGCAAGGACGGCTTCATGCTTTCCCTGTTTGGTTATGATCCCGAGGGCGACTATTACCGCTTGCTGGAGGAACAACCGGGCAGGCGCGTGAATCTCGCCGCGCCCGAGCAGAGTCTGCTCCTGCAAAAGGCGACCGGCAAGGTCGCGCACAGCGGTGGTGAGTTGTTTGCCGCGGATTCAGAGGCTTACCGCGTGATTCACGACTGGATCGCGGCAGGCGCGCCAAGAGATCCGGAAGACACGCCGGACGTGACCGGTATTCGCATGGAGCCACCTGTGATGGAATTCCCCGGCCCGCAGGGAAACGTGGAGACCAAAGTGATCGCCACCTACTCGGATGGCTCCGAGCGCGATGTCACGCAATGGAGCCTCTACCTTTCCAGTAACGAAGGCGTTGTGGCGATCGACGACTCGGGCGTGGTGGCTCCGCAGCGGGCGGGCGGCGCCCACGTGTTTGCCCGGTTCAGCCGCTTCACGCAGGGCAGTGAGGTTTTCATTCTCCCCGAATCCGACGAGTTTGAATGGCAGGCGCCCGAGCCGGCCAATTACATCGATGAACTGGTCTACGCAAAGCTGCGGAAACTTCGGATTCATCCTTCGGGCCTTTGTTCCGACGAAGACTTCCTTCGCCGCGTCACCATCGACCTGATCGGCTTGTTGCCCACCGAGGACGAATACCGCGCGTTCATGGAATCGACAGATCCTGACAAGCGCACCAGGGTGATCGACGAGCTGATCTCGCGCGAAGACTTCGGCGAACTGTGGACCGCGAAGTGGGGCGAGTGGCTGCGCATCAAGACGGACACCAACGTCGGGTTCGGGACGGCGCCCAAGATCGGCGCGGGCTACTTCGTCTGGCTGCGCGACCAGTTTATCTCGGACCGCCCACTCAACGAAGTGTTCCACGAACTGGTTACCGCGTCAGGATCCAGCCTGGAGAATCCGCCGTCGAATTTCTTCAACATGATCGTCCAGGGCAATGAGCCGCCGCATGTCATTGGCCAAAACGTAGCTCAGGTGACTCTCGGCATTCAAACGCAGTGCGCCGAATGCCACAACCACCCGTTCGACCGCTGGACGATGGACGACTACTACGCCTGGACTTCCTTCTTCACCGGGCTGCGCCGCAAACACGGCCGGATTATCGCCGAAACCCTGTTCACCACCAATCCCAACGCCCCTCTCGCCAAACACCTCCTCGACGGGCGGCCCATGCCCCACCGATTCCTCGGCGGCGGCGCTCCGGACCTGGAAAACCAATCGCCACGCCAGGCCTTGGCCACTTGGATGACCGGACAGAACAACGAACTCTTCCGCGAAAACCTCGCCAACCGGACTTGGGATCACTTCTTTGGCCGCGGTATCGTCGATCCGATTGACGATGTCCGCATCAGCAACCCGCCGAGTAACGGCCCCTTGCTCAAGGAACTGGGCCGCCGCCTGGCCGAAGATCACGGTTACCGACTCAGCGGACTGGTTCGCGATATCTGCCTGTCCTACACCTATCAAGCCACTGCGTCGACTAAGCCCTCTAACCAGAACGACTCCGAATTCTTCTCTCACGCTTCGCTCCGCCGACCACGCGCCGACGTGCTCTTCGACTGCATGAATCAGGCCATGGGCAACACGCCGAGGATTCGTCGTTCGACCCGCACCAAAGCGATTGATCTCTTCGAAGGCGGCGCGGGGGACAACTACAACTCCCACTTCTTCGCCACCTTCGGCCAATCGCGCCGCGAAAGCGTCAACGATTCCGAAACCAGTTGTGATCCCAGCCTGCCCCAGGCGTTGCACCTGTTGAACGGCAGCACGATTCACCGCGCCTTGAACCGCGAGACCAGACTCATCCACGATCTGATGCATCTGAAGCAACACCCGGCCGCTTCGCGCGAAATCGTAGATCGGCTCTACATTCGCTGCCTGACACGAACCCCAGACGAATCCGAGTGGGAAGTCATCCAGTCGACCATGCCGCCCGCGACGGAAAAGGATAGCCGTGTGTGGAAGCGTTGGTACGACGGCGTGCTCTGGGGGCTGTTGAATTCGTCCGAGTTCCTTCTCAATCATTGACGGCGCATAGCTGCCGTCGCCAGACGGCGGAGCGATGCCGAAAGAACCAGCTCTGGCGAGCGTAGCTACAGAAATTACTTGCCACACATGATTACTCCGATGAATACACGATTCACGCCGCTCCTTATTCACTCGATAGCTCTGTTACTCCTCGCCTTCACACTGCCGGGGTGCGGCGAGGATAAGGCCCCCGAAGCAGTGGAGTCGTCCTCCGACAACACCGGGCAGACTGCCACTCTAGAAGACACCGCAGCGCAGGAAACGGCCCCGCTCGGCGAACGCAACGATAATTCGGATCAACAAACCGCAGAGCCGGATCCGGACGTAGTCACGTCAGCAGAACCGTCGCCCTCAAAACCCATCGCCGCCTCAGCCGCTCCGCCGAACTTTCAGGAACACGTCCTGCCGATCTTCAAGAAGCACTGCGTCGGTTGTCACAACGCCGATGAGAGCGAAGCCGGACTCGATCTCAGTTCGAGCAAAGCCGCGCTGGCCGGCTCGTCCGGTGGCAGCGTGCTGAAAGC
>JAHELS010000432.1 GCA_024644085.1 Rhodopirellula sp. | reverse complement strand
GTCCTAAAGCAAGCGACAGGGCTTGCGCGATTTAGCGTTAGTGCATAAAAAAACTCGAAATCAACCATGATTTGCCGTGTGAATTGCAACCGCGCGGCAAACCACTTTGTTTGTCACAAGGAGATTTCGAGTGAAGAGGATTAGAGCACGAATCATTCATCAACGCAAACGGCGAATCGAGCAACGTCTTCGAGGTTCCAGTTCGGCAGATCGAGGTTGTCCGATGTTCTCGCCTCAGAATGTCCAGTACGAATTGGCTGAAAAGGCGGGTGGCACGGCTTACGGCGGGATCGCGGCGGTACATGCTTTCGTGCAAAAGGTCGGGCTTGCTGATGCGATCGATCGGCATGTTGACGTTTTTGCTCGGCACACTCCCTACTACGAGTCCGACCATGTGTTGAATTTGGCCTACAACGCTCTCTGCGGAGCCGTAGCGATTCAAGACATCGAAACTCGTCGAAGTGACGAACACTATCTCGAGTGTATCGGAGCAGAACGGATTCCCGACCCCACCACCGCCGGTGACTTTTGCCGCCGCTTTGACGAACATCACATCGCTCACCTGCACAGTGCGATCGACGAAGTCCGTTTACGACTTTGGAAACATCAGGATCCCGAGTTTCTTCAGCAAGCTGTTATCGACATGGACGGCACCATCGTCGGTACGTCGGGAGAATGTAAAGCGGGAATGGACCTCAGCTACAAGAACATCTGGGGATACCATCCGCTGGTGGTCACGCTGGCCAACACTGGTGAAGTGCTCCGTTTGGTCAATCGTGGAGGCAACAGCAACAGTGCTCGCGGCGCTGCGGTTCAAGCCGATCAGGCGATCGATCTTTGCCGCCAGGCAGGCTTTCGGAAAATCTTGTTACGAGGCGACACGGCGTTCACGCAGAGCAAGGAACTGGATCGATGGGATACCGATGGAATCCGCTTCGTATTTGGAATGCCCCAACACGCCAATCACACCGAAATCGCAGAAAACATAGCGAAAACGGCTTGGCAACGACTTCCCCGTAAACCCCGGCACGACCCTGACACCCCGGATCGCAGCCGCAGAAAGAACGTCAAACTTCAGATCGTCCAAGAACGAGGCTACAAGAACCGACGGCTTCAGGCGGAGTGGTTCGCCGAAGTTCCGTACCGTCCCCAGAAATGCAAGAAGACTTATCGACTGGTGATCCTTCGCAAGAAGGTAAACGTTACCGAGCAGGGCTGGCTGTTTGACGACTACCGGTATTTCTTCTACCTCAGCAATCTTCCAAAGGAACAGTACTCTTCGGAAGAGATTATTTATCAAAGCAATCAACGTTGCGATCAGGAGAATGTGATTGCTCAGCTGAATCAGTGTCGGGCTTTACACGCTCCGGTGGACAACTTGGAATCGAACTGGGCCTACATGGTCATGACATCGTTGGCATGGACGCTGAAAGCCTGGATCGGATTGAGCATCCCGGTGGACGGTCGCTGGCGAGACAAGCACAAGCAAGAACGACAGCGTGTGATCCGTATGGAGCATCGCAAGTTCGTCGATCAATTCATTCGACTGCCGGCTCAAGTCGTACGGAGCGCACGTCGCTTAACTGTTCGCCTGCTCAGCGTGAGCGAGAACCTTGATGTCTTCAATCGTTGGTTACGATTCGCGTTGGAATGACCGATGACGCACACAGCCGAGACACGTAAGGCTCGGTACCGCCATCACGCCAAACCGCCCGCAGGGCACCCGCCAGTCTAATGACCGAACCGAAAAACGATAAACGCCCAGCATCAATGCGATGCCAAGCCGACCATGCGCAGCGGTAAACTGCTTTAAACTCAAAAACAGACGCTTATTTTAGGACGAGTACGAGTACCGGGCTGTGCCCTGAGTACGAGTACGATTCAATGCCAGAACGTTGGCCATAACCGGGATCGCCCAAGTTGGTGTCCATCGAATTCCGCGCCATGGCGATCTCCGGTTCATGGCATGGTTCCCCGCTCTTTGCGCAAGAGCAAGGCATGTGTGGAACAGCCACGCGAACATGCGATTGTACGCCAGGCAGTCTGCAAACTACAATAAGATGAAGGCAAAACCGGAGATCATCAAATGGTTCAAATCGTTGCGTCGGACGAATTGGTTCGACAACTCGAAACGACCGAGGGCATTGTGGAATTAGTCGATGCAAACGGCAAGCGTTTGGGTACCCTGACACGTCCTCCATCGGCGGAAGATATTCGTGTGGCAAAGGAACGGCGGGCGGCAGACAAATCGGGCATGACGACCGATCAATTGGTCGAGCGTATCCAATCATCCAGGTCGGAGTAACCATGTATCAGGTCATCTGGGACGATGACGTTTATAGCGAGGTAGCAACAACTTGGCTTGACGCGAAGGATCGCTTGGCGGTGATCGATGCCATCCGCGAGATCGATCAGATTTTGATGCGTGATCCGAACGGTTCTGGCACGGAGTTGTCGGAAGGGTTGCTCTGGATCGACTGCGTTCCTGTTCGTGCGATCTACTCGGTAGATGAAGCAAAGAAACGGGTGAAAGTGCATCGCATCCGACAGATTTAGTCGGGGAACGGCGGCGTTGACCGGGCGACGCCAATGTGGTCACCATTTGTAACTGCCGTATGCGTCGCTCCGTGTCCAACGCATGGTTCGTTGGTTTTTGCAGCGGCGAGAGAGCGACCATCGCCCCAGGCCGTCGTTTCAAGTTTAACGAGCGCATCGTCAATCGCCAAATTTGAACATGTCAAAATGACCATCGTGCATCGTCAATCGAATACTTGTAGGAAACGCCAGCGTAGTACGGTACTCGACGAAGGCGTCCGGTGACGTCGATCGTTTGCCCCGTGTCGGGCGACTCGAACGCGCCAAGTACATGCTGCACCGCGACCTTCGTTCCGTCGAAGTGAAGATAGTCGGACTCTTTGCTATCGCCGTCGAAAATGGCGGTCAGTCGAACACGATTTCCCACGTTGCTTTCGAGGTCCGATGATGACGTAATCGTGCGAGGGTAATACCGATACGCGAGTCCGCCAGCGCCCAAGCACGTCAAAAACAGGGCGACTCCGATAAGTAGGCGTCGTTTCATGCGTGGCTCGTCGGTGTGCATTTTCGATCCAACGAACGTTGGCGATATGCGGGCGGCGGGAGTTGGGCAACCACTGGAATCAAGCGACCCACCGCCGCTCCGTATCATCGCATGGTTCCACCGTTTTCATATTGCGGAACGA
>JAHELS010000176.1 GCA_024644085.1 Rhodopirellula sp. | reverse complement strand
TCGCGCACGATGGTGCGGCCGTGCTTGGTGATCACAATGTCGACGCAGTGATCGCAACAGGCCCAGTTGTAGGTCAAAATCTTGCGTTTAAATAAACCTCGGCGGCACCCTTCGTAGCTGGGAGCTTCGGCCGCGCAACATGCCGGCACGCAAACGCTTACCTCATAGACACAGCAGGTCACGGGGTCCTCGACACAGAGAATCACTTCAACCGGCGGAGGGGGCGGAGGAGGGCAGGGCGCCGGAGGCGGACATGCCACCGGGCACGGGTCGCAACATGGTTGTGCCGACGGGCACGGGTCACAACAACAACACGACGCGGATTCCGCGCGGCAATGATCAAATAGACCCGCGTCCGCATCATTTCCAGGTGACGACACCAAAGAAAGGACCAAAGCAGCCACCGAAATCTTTCCAATCGTTCTCATCTCTTGGGTCTCCTGAATGCATTTTCCTCAAGCGCAATAACCTTTCAACCCAGTCCATCATAGTCGCGCACGCCATTTCGTCACCTCGGCTTCGCCTGAAGAAACCAATACGACTGATCTTTGTTTCAAAAGGGGTCTGTTGCCCGGAGCAAAGGGTCAGGTCCCCTTTTGAGTTTAGTGAACAACTGCATACTGTGCTTTGGTTTTCCCGTAAAGAAATCCTTCCACGCATTCACAGAACCGTCGTTGCGATTCAATGCATGCGGCACGCCGTACGCAATCATTCCTCAGGCAACCTCGTCTGGCCGGAATCCAAGCTGGTGATGCGTGATTGCCTTGTGAATTGCCGAACCACTTCGGCCGGGTCGCCGGTTTTTTCGAGCGCTTCAAGCTGGCGATCGGCCCAGCTTTTTCCGGCAGCGAGATCCGAGACGCGTTCCAGATGTGTGGCACAGTCAAGTTGTTCGGCAATGGGCCCAAGTCGCTCGACCAGGTCACGAACGATTTCTCGTACGGGATGTGGTTCGCCGGTGAAAGGATCAATCAATTCGGCATCGAGCCCGAATCGACTCGCCCGCCATTTGTTTTGACGGACCATCATCGGGTGGCAATCGTGTTGGTACGTCCCGCGATCGATTTCGTCTGAGAGCGCCTTGACGAGGCATTGAATCAGCGCTGCGATCGCAAGTGTGTCGTCCAAATTTCCGGGCATGTCGCACATTCGCACTTCAACCGTTCCGAAGTTGTGATGCGGCCGCACATCCCACCATATTTCGCGAATCGTGTTGATGAATCCGGTGTCCACCAGATGCGTGACCAGCCATACATACTCGCTCCAGTTTCGCATCAGTGGCGGCAATCCGGCGGTTGGCAAACCCTCCATGATTTTGGCACGATGGGATTGCAATCCCGATACGCGATTGTCCCACCAGGGGCTGTTGCAGCTGAGTGCCAACAACGTAGGAAGATGCCGCATGATTCGATCGCAGATCATGACCGCCTTGTCGCCGGAATTGACACCGACATGAACATGCAAGCCGAAACATACCAATTGCCGTGCCATGTCCTGGAGCAATTCGACCAGCCCGTGGTAGCGTTCGTCCGGCGTCACCTTTTGGTCCCGCCACAGCGAGAATGGATGTGTGCCAGACCAATAAAGGCAGCGACCGAGTTCATCCGCGGTCTGCTCCACGAACAACAGCTTTTCTGTCAAATCCCGCTCGGCGTCGTCAATGGTCCGGCAAACGTCGGTATTGATTTCCACGTACGACTGCATCAACTCCGGCTTGATTCGTTCCTTGAATTCCTCCGGAACACGCGCCAGGATGTCCTGGATCGAGTTGGAGAGCGCCATCGTCTTGGCATCGACCAGGGCGAGTTCCAACTCGATGCCCAGCGTCGGCTCTGAGTTGGACATGAAAACCAGTGTGTTCACGTCTGGCAAAGCTCCCTTTTGCAGTCAGCTCAATGGATTGGCTGCGAAGACGATTCCGGCATCCGCGCGTCAGATCTTAGCATGAATCGCGCGGGTCACAGACCGCAATGCGGAGATTCAACTCTCGCCGGGACCGTCGCGGCATGGGATTCGCACTGACGACCGACGTCGTGCTCTCGCAATTGCGATGTTCCACGGCGTCACCTTGCTTGGGTCAGCATTGATCGGCACGGGCCGCCGCGACGAGGTCGATGTGATCGTCACGCGACCGCAACACGTCAGTGTGCTGCGTGCGAATGAGCACGTTTTACCACTCACTATGGGCGCATTTCTGTTCGTTTGGAGGTTCAAAAATGGCAACGTACGTTTCACTGATCTCGATGACCGACCGCGGCGAGGCAGAGATAAAAAAAACGGTCGACCGCGCAAATACTTTCCGCGAGGACGCGAACAGCCTGGGCGCGAGCGTGCGAGAGATTTACTGGACGATCGGCGGCTTCGACGGCGTGGTGGTCTTTGATGCACCCGACGATGAGACGGCAACGGCATTGATGTTGGGCCTGGGTTCCAAAGGCAGCGTGCAAACCCAGACCTTACGTGCTTTCAATAGCGACGAAATCAAGTCGATTATCGATCGCATGGCGTGATCGCCGGCATCGGTACGAGTCATCGTGGGAAAATCATCGCTCGCGTCGCTCGAAAAAATCGCCAGTGCGCCGCGCGATTATCATGCTTTGCCAGTGGCTACGATCATGAAAGGTCCGCCGGTATGGGCGTGGGCAGTTCTTTTGTCAGCCAAATTCCACTTCTCCGACGGCAACCCATAAACAAGTAGCAAAATCCATGAATGTGAACATTGACGAACTGATGGTACGTGAAGTCATGACCACAACGTCGCGTCAGACGTTTGGTCATCTGAAGACGATTCTCAAGAAAAACCGCGGAAGTTGCATTCCCGTTGTGAACGGCGAAGGTGAACCAGTCGGCATGATCTCCTCGGCGGATTTTCTGCAGGACCGGCCTGATGGAACTCCTGTCGCCAAGTTCATGACCGAAAAAGTCTATACAGTACCGCAATACGCTGATCCGTCCTTAGCCGCTCGGATCATGAGAAACCACCACATCCACCACGTGGTCGTGACGGACGAAAAGAAAGTTGTTGGCATCCTCAGTGCGTTTGATCTATTGAAATTGGTGGAAGATCACCGATTCACGATGAAGAATGCACCCGACGTCTCCAAGAAGAAGAAAAGTGGAAAGCGGCGACGGGACGAATTGATCGAATCGGACGATTGAATCGCGTCACTGGTCTTGCGCGATTGATGACGCAAACGATCCCGAACAGCCATGTGGAGTCCAATCCCGTGATTCGTATCCTTTTCGTTTTGTTCGTCATTCATACGATTTTTATCAGTGCAATTCGCGCCGCCGAGGCGCGTCCCAACGTTGTCGTGATCTACACCGATGACCAGGGAAGCCTCGATTTGAATTGTTATGGATCGAAGGATCTGCACACGCCACACCTGGACGAGCTTGCGAGCGAGGGTGTTCGATTCACGCAAATGTATTCGCCCTCGGCAATTTGTTCGGCTTCCCGAGCGGGACTGTTGACCGGCCGGTTTCCGGCTCGGGCCGGTGTGCCCGGCAACGTCTCGTCGATGAAGGGCCAGGCCGGGATGCCGACCGAAGAGATCACGATCGCAGAATTGCTCAAGTCGGCCGGTTACGCCACTGCGCACGTAGGCAAGTGGCATCTCGGGTACACGCCCGAAACGATGCCCAACGCGCAGGGCTTCGATACATCGTTTGGCCACATGGGCGGATGCATCGACAATTACTCACACTTTTTCTACTGGAACGGGCCAAACCGCCACGACCTGTGGCGCGACGGCGTGGAAGTCTTCATGGACGGTCAATTCTTCCTCGATTTGATGGTCGATGAAGGCAATCGTTTCATCGAGGCGAACCACGATCGGTCTTTTTTCATGTACTGGGCGATCAACGCGCCGCATTACCCGATGCAGGGAACGGAAAAATGGCGCGCGACCTACAAGGAGTTGCCCTCCCCCCGCCGCCAGTACGCCGAATTCGTCTCGACGGTTGATGAAAAAGTGGGCGAGCTTGTTGCGACGCTCGATCGACTTGGCCTTCGTGAAAAAACGTTGATTGTTTTTCAATCCGATCATGGGCATTCGACCGAGGAGCGCGCGTTTTGGGGTGGTGGAAATGCTGGACCCTACCGCGGCGCCAAGGGTTGTTTGTTTGAGGGAGGCATTCGTATCCCGTCGATCGCGTCGATGCCGGGCACGATTCCCCAGGGCGAGGTGCGCGGCCAACTCGCCAGCGGCTGCGACTGGTTTCCCACGATCGCACAAGTTTGCGGCGTCGAGTTACCGAAGCAAAAATACGACGGCAAGAGTCTTACCGCGGTTCTCAACTCAACCGATGAGCCCAGCCCGCATGATCATTTCTTTTGGATTCTTGGGCGCGGCAAGAACGCCCAGTGGGTCGTTCGAAAAGACGAATGGAAATTGCTCGGCAACGCAAGTGACCGATCGGACCGGCAACAGAATTCCAAGATCGACAAGCTGTTTCTCGCCAACCTGGAAAACGACATCGGCGAACGGAACAATCTTGCGAATGAAAACCCAAAGATCGTGAGAGAGTTGCAGACGATCATGCAATCTCACTACGAGAGCATCTATCCCGACGAATCGAATTGAAATGTCACTTTGGCTCAGGTCGCGGTAGGAATTCCTCGTACAGCTTCGCGCTGTGGCCGATCCAGTAGGGGGACGATCCCCACAGCGGCACCGTTGCCAGCGTCGATTCCCATTTTCCAAGCATTTGGAACATTTCATCGGCGCGAGTTCGGTCGGTGTCAATCCGATCGATTGCCTCGGCCACATCCTCGTCCGGTCGAAACATCTGCGGGGCGCGATGCGACAAGCGAATCAATTTGTCGTTTCCGTCGAGTATTGCAGCCTGGCCCTGCAGTCGCCAGAACAGAGTACGCCGCTCGAAGGGTGAATGGCCGGATAGTTGCGGCAAAATATTCTTGCCGTCGTAGGCACCATACTTCTTGACGGACCTTTCACGGTTGCGTTTGTCTTCGTGACTGCGTGGCGGCGAAAGAGGGAGCGGATCGGCGCCGCACGCAGCCATGAAGGTTGGCAAGAGATCGAGGCTTGAAACAACGCCGTCGTGAATCGTGCCCGATGGCAAACGCTCGGGCCACGACCAGATCATCGGGACACGGACGCCCCCTTCTCTCAACGTGCCTTTTGCTCCCGAGAAGGGTCCGTTCCAACTCGCGTTCCCAGTCGCCCCACCGTTGTCAGAAAAAAAGCAGATGAGTGTATTGTCGCGTTGTCCGTTTTCTTCCAGGTGCCGCACGATCCGTCCCACGCCGCGGTCGAGTGCATACATCATCGCGGCGTAGATGCGTCGTTTCGGGTCAACGATGTGCGAAAAGTAAGCGATGTCCTCGTCGGTCGCTTGCAATGGACCGTGCGGGGCGTTGTAGGAGAGAAACAGAAACCACGGTTTGTCCTTTTGTTGTTTTCCGATCCAACGCAACGATTCATCGGTAAAGAAGTCGGTAAGGTAGGGACTCGAGAACTGTCGCAGCGGATCGCCATTGCGATGGAGCAGGTTGTTCTCTGGATCAGGGAAATAACCGTGACTGCCTCCGAGCATGCCGCAAAAAAAGTCAAAGCCACGATCATTCGGATGGAACCCTTCGGTGGAACCGAGATGCCACTTGCCAACGATGGCCGTCGAGTACCCTGCGCTACGTAAGTGATCGCCGAGCGTGTGCTCGCCACGCGGCAATCCGAGCAACTCCGGGCGAGTCGCGTAGTTGGCAGCCGACTGATTCAAGTTCTCTTCGTATCCGAATCGTCTTGGATCCCGGCCTGTGATCAGTCCGGCGCGCGACGGCGAACAGACGGGACTGGCGACGTAAGCCTGGGTGCATAGCACGCCTGAGTTGGCCAACGAATCGATGTGATCGGTATCCAGTGCGCCGCTGCCGGTGCAATGGAGATCGCCGTAGCCCATGTCGTCCGCAAGGATGATCAATAGGTTGGGCTTTGCGGCAGATGCTTGGGAATAAAACCACGATAGAAACAGGAGCACTAACAAGGTACGGATCGATAATTGAAGATTCAACGGATCAACTCCGGTGGTTCAGGATGATTGGGCTCATTGCTTCGACAGCCTAGATCAGCGACGTATCCAGGGAAAGCGAATACCTCAAACGGGCCGAGGTCCCGCGGCGTGGAATCCGTCCTACAATGGTACGCATGAGTTTGTACGCGAAATGGAAACAAGATTGATGATCCGTCACAGTGCGACCGCGATGTCATGCGTGTTTTTTGTCGTAACTTGCGGTGCAGGCGAAATCGATCGACCTTGGAAACGTCACACCATCGACAACTCATCGCGGGGTGCTGACGGAACGCGTTTGGCGGATGCCAACGGCGATGGATTGATGGACATCGTGACGCCATGGGAGCAGGGAGGCATCACACGCGTCTATCTGAACCCTGGTCCCGAACTTGTCGCGAAACCGTGGCCCGCCGTCACCGTCGGAGACGCGGCGAGTGCCGAGGATGCGGTTTTCGTCGATCTCGATGGAGACGGTTCGCTTGACGTCGTCAGCTGCTGTGAAGGAAAACGGCAAGTGATGCTCGTGCACTGGGCCCCCGATGTCGACGAATATCTTGATCCCGAAAAATGGCACACGACGGAGATCCCGGGGTCGGAAAACCGAATGCGTTGGATGTACGCGACTCCGATGGACGTCGACGATGACGGGCAAGTCGACATTGTGGCCGGGGGAAAGGGCGAGAACTCAGAGCTGGGATGGTGGAAGGTCCCATCGAATCCGCGCGACGTCGAGGCGTGGCGGTGGAATCCCTTGCGACCGATGGGTTGGTTGATGTCGGTCGAATCGGTCGACATGGATGATGACGGAGATCTCGATATCCTGTTTACCGACCGCAAGGGTGACAAAACCGGGTGTTACTGGCTCGAGCGAACCGTGGGTGTTGATCGCAAAGAATGGCGGGAACACTCCGTCGGGCTCCGAGGACGTGAAGCGATGTTCTTGCGGCGTGTTGATTTAGACGGAGATTCTCTTGAGGACATCCTGGTGACGACGCGGCCATTGGTCATTGCGATCTTTCGACGCTTGGATTTCTCGGGAACAAAATGGGAGCAGCACGAGATCGCAATTCCGCAGACCTACGGTGGCGCGAAGGCGCCAAATGCAGCTGATCTCGATGGCGACGGTCGAAACGAAATTGTCTTTTCGACCGAACGAGCCGAGCAGGGACGCTTTGGTGTGGGCCGTGTTGTCACCGACGGCGACATCTTCTCCGGAACTCGGCAGTTCACGTCGATCAGCGGTGTCGACGGAATCAAACATGACCTGGTCGAACTGATGGATCTCGACGCCGACGGTGACCTCGACGTCGTGACCTGCGAAGAACGTCGCAACCTCGGGGTGATCTGGTACGAAAACCCGCGGAATTGAACCGGCCTTGCGTGCATCCGGGATACAACATCCACATCGACTTTCGCAGCCGATCGCGAATCGTTACCCGCACTTTACGTCGTGGGCCACTCGTAAGCCTCGCGCCTCGGGTAGGGATAATCCCGCCAGGCGTTCGCGTCGGGATTGTCGACAAACTCCCAGCTTTGCGGATCCCAGCGGAGCGACTTGCCACCGAGCTCTTCGCCATACAGGTAGGCGATGTTACCGAGATGACAAACGGCGACCGTGCGTGCGCCGACTTCGATAGGGCAATTGGGTTGTTGACGACTCTTCAAACAGTTGACCCAATCCTGTCGATGGCCGCCGTGACTTCCACCGGGCGCTTTGTAAAGATGGATCTCGTTTTCTTCGATCGGCTGGGTGATCACGTCCCCCGGTGTACTTTCCAGCTTGCCGCGATTGACACGGATCTCACCATCCTCGCCAATGAATTCAACTCCGAAATCTCCACCGTGCAGAACTTCGACACCGTTTGCGTAGACGAACCGTACTCCGCGACCTGACGAAGGTTTCTCGGGTGGGATGATTTCCACCGGCCCCGATTCATCCATGCCAAGTCCCCACTGGGCGATGTCAAAATGATGGGCACCCCAGTCGGTCATCCCTCCGCCGCCGTACTCGCGGAAGTTTCGCCAGGCGGGAAAATGAGTGTGGACGCCGCGCGGGCTGAGCACCGAACTGTACGGGCGCATTGGCGATGAGCCGAGCCAGCGATCCCAATCCAAGCCCGGCTCCATCTCTTCACCCCCCAGGTCGCAGGCCTTCGGCGGCCCGCCCACGCTGACGCGAACCTCGTTGATCTTGCCGATACGTCCGTTGCGAACAAGCTCACAAGCGTATCGGAAGTTTTCGCTGGCTCGCTGTTGGCTGCCTGTCTGGAAGACAATCCCCGCAGCCTTGACCGCGTCCATCGTCGCCTTGGCTTCCATCAAAGTGTTCGTCAGCGGCTTTTCACAGTAGATGTCTTTCCCCGCCTTGCACGCATCCAGAATGATTCTGCCATGCCAGTGGTCCGGGGTCCCGATGGCGACGGCATCGATGTCATCGCGTGCAAGAATCTCGTTGTAGTCGACGCAGGAGAAGCAATCGTCATTGCCGTAGGCGTCATCGACGCGATTCCTGGCTGCCTCGCGTCGTGAACTGTCCACGTCGCAAACAGCGACGACCTGCAGCTCAGGCATCTTCAGAAAATGCGGAAGGTGAGAACCATACATCATCTTGCCATTGCCGATCGTGGCAACCGAAATCCTCTCGTTCGCGTCCGCTGCGACCGAGCGGCGGGAAAGGACAAACGGAGCAGCCAATGCGGCTGACTGCACAAATCGACGGCGCGACAAAGCATTCTGTTGGCGGGTCATTCTTTTCTCCTTGGGCGACGAGGGCAGAGGGCACCGAAACGGAATGCCAGGGGGTAATATGGTGACGCCGCGGACACCGGGTGTCCAGCATTTCCTTCAAAACCTTCACCATTGCTGTGTCGTCTTTATGAGAGCACGCCACCTTTTGTTCGGCGCATGCCTTGTTGCCGTTTCCTATTGGCCCTGGGGTTCGATACGGGCCCAACACCCGAGTGAGACATCGCCGTCGGTACCATTCCGCTTTCGCGACGTCGGAGCGGAGACGGGTTTTGCCGCGGCCGTTGGTCGTATCCACGGACACGGTGCCGCCTGGGGCGACATCGATAACGACGGATGGGCCGATCTTTACATTGGCACCTTTCATTACCGCGATACCCAACCAAATCTGTTGTTGCGAAATCGCGGCGGACGCTTTGAACTCGGCGCGCAGATATCCCTGCGCATTTCAACGAGGGCAACGGGTGTTGTATTTGCCGACTTTGACAACGACGACGACCTCGACTTGTTCGTCGGCAGCATGCCGGCGCCCGAAGGAAGTCGTCTGGCGACGAAACTCGGGTACTCGTTGAAAGGATGTTCATTGTTTCGCAACGATGGTGACGGTCATTTTAAGGATGTCACATCGTCCAATGCCGACTTTCAGCGCATCGGGGGACGCAGCGCGACGGTCCTCGACTTCGACGGAGACGGGCTGCTCGACTTGCTCGTCGGCGAAGAACCGGTAAGCGGGTACAGCGGTTCCTCGACCAAACAATCGCGTCTGTTTCGCAATCGCGGTGAGTTGAGATTCGAGGATGCAACGCAGCAAGCAGGTATTCCCGAAAACGCGGCTGGACTTGGTGTCGCGGCATCCGATCTCAATGGCGATGGCTGGCCCGACTTTGTTTTGGCGTCGACGTTGGGCAATTATGTGATGCTCAATGATGCAAGCGGATCCTTCGAGGAAGCGAAAGGAACTCGCGAAACGTTTGCCTGGCCGACCGCGAAAGGGGACGACATGGTTTGCGGCGTCGCGATTGGCGACGTCAATGGTGACGCCTTGCCCGACATCGTTCTGGCCCAGCATTACGGGGCACCCTGGAAGCGCCCGGTCGCAAATCGTCTTTACTTGAATCGAGGCGTTACTGGCGGGACGCCCGAGTTCGAGGACGTAACCGAGACGGCTGGGTTGATTCCGCTGCCGATGAAAGGGCCGCATGTCGAGATCCAGGATTTCGACAATGACGGGCGTTGTGACATTTTGGTCAGCATCGTGACCTTTGACACGCGGGGTCCGCATCCGCTGATCTTTCGCAACGTCGGAAATGTCGATGCAATACCGCGGTTCCGGCAATTCGCTTTGGGTGTGAACGATTTCCCGACGGGCGAAGATGTAACGATCAAGCGTTCCGGCGCATTTTTTGAGAAGATGATTGCAGACAAGAAGATCACCTACTCCGCGCCGGGACCAACGTGTGACTTCGATCGTGACGGTCGGCTCGACATTGTGCTGCCGAGTTGGTGGGTCGAGTTACCGTCGTTGCTGCTGAAGAATGAATCACAATCGGGTAACTGGCTGGAAATTCAAGTCCGCGGAACCGATGGCGTTAACCGGATGGGAATCGGATCACGTGTTGAACTTTTCAAAGCGGGGATGGTCGGCGAGGCGGAAGCTCGGATCGGCGTGCGCGAAATCGCGACCGGCTACGGGTATGCGTCGTCGCAACAATCGATCGCCCATTTTGGCCTGGGAACAAGCGAATCATGCGATGTGGTCGTCACACTTCCGCATGGTAAAGGCCAAATCGTGAAAACGAACGTCAAAGCGAACCAACGGATAACGGTCACGCAATGAATCTAACGCTACGTCAACATGTTTTGCGTTTGTTAGCCATGATCGGGTCGGTCGCGGTCGTGGGTGTCTCGTCGTTGCAAACGCATGCACAGCAGCGCGCGGCGAAAGGGGCTCGGGCGAAGTCCGTTCGAGACCAGGATCTCGAGTATCCGCCACGGTTGCCCGATGGCAAACAAATTGCCACTGATTCCTCGCCGCAGTTTCTTCAACCGCCAGGATCAATACGCGATGACGTTATGATCGCGAAAACTCCACCGACAATCGATTTTCTCTTCTATCCCAACCAGGAATACCCGGGGAAGCCTTGGTCGAATTGGGGCGACGGATGTGTCGCCGACGGTAAATACTATTCCGCAATCGGAGACCACTACGCGGTGGGACGGGGCGAGTCGCCGGAAAGCACAGGCAACGCTTTTGTCTATGAATACGATCCAGAGAAACAAAAGATTCGCACGATTGCAAATGTGGCCGAAGTACTGCAAATCCCCGACACGCATTATCGGCCGGGTAAGATTCACAGCCGGATCGACATGGGGAGCGATGGATGGCTCTATTATGCGACGCATCGCGGTTCATCCAATGCCGCGATCGATGCCAATCACTACCAGGGCGACTGGATTCTGCGCACCCATCCGGCGACCGCGTCAACGCAAATCGTAGCCCATGGTGTGATTCCCAAACACAGCATTCCCAACAGTGTGCTCGATCCGAAGCGAATGATTTTTTACGGCGCGACAGCCGCCGGTCCTGATGCCCCGCTTCAGGAAATCCAATTCTTCGCGTACGACCTGATCCGCCGGCGATTGATTCACTCGGCCCCACGTGGCCCGGCGCGGTACATGGTTTTTGCTCGTTCCACTGGCCGCGTTTATTTCGTCCCAGATAACGGCGACGGGGAATTGATGCGATTTGATCCGTCGTCGCCTGGGCCGCCGCAAAACACGGGGCAAGTGATCGGCATTCGAGCGGCGACTCGCGAGACCCGCGCGGGGCTCGTGTTTACCGTATCAAGCGGACAGAGAAACGCCGACGCAAAGATTTGGGAATTCGATACGAAGTCCGAGAGGTCGAAAGAGCTCGGTGCGATTGCGGTGGGAGACCAGTCATACGTCGCATCGATCGACGCTGATCCTTCCGGGCGATTTCTTTACTATGTCCCTGGCGCGCATGGGGGCGGCCCGCGGGACGGTTCGCCAGTCGTTCAATACGACGTCGTCAAAAACCAAAAAAAGGTGATCGCGTTTCTCCATCCTTTCTACCAGGAGAAATATGGCTTCACCCCGAAGGGGACCTACAGCACCGCGTTGTCGGCCGAGGGAGATAAGCTTTTCGTGACGTGGAACGTGAGTCGCGGGACCAAGGCGTGGGATTGCTGCGGATTGGCGGTCGTCCACATTCCCGCCGAAGAACGATCGCTTCCCGACCCGGAACATTAGGCCCGCTTGATCACCATCGCAACGGCGTTTCCGCCACCGAGGCAGAGCGCCGCCAGACCGCGCCGTTTGTCGCGCGCGATCATTGTGTGAATCAATGATGTCAGCACCCGGGCGCCGCTGGCGCCGATCGGATGGCCCATCGCAATCGCACCGCCGTTGACATTGACCTTGTCTTGCGACAATGCGAGTCGATTCAGACAGGCGAGCATTTGGGCAGCGAATGCCTCGTTGATTTCGATCAAGTCGATCTCATTGAGCCGCAAGTTGCTGCGGTTGATCACTTTTTCGATTGCTGAGACCGGTGCGATGAACAAATCTTCGGGGGGCGTGCCGGCGGTCGCTGACGCAACGATTTCTGCGAGTGGCGAGAGCCCGTGTTTGCGGACGAACTCTTGCGAGGCGACGACGACTGCCGAAGCACCGTCGCTGATCATCGAAGCATTTCCGGCGGTCACTGTTCCCAAGGGATCGAACGCAGGTCGCAGCCCCGACAAGGCGTCGACGTTTGTTTCGGGCCGAGGACCTTCGTCCGAGGTGACGGTGAGTTTTCCGGCAACGACCGGAACGATTTCCGTATCGAAGAACCCGCTTTGCATCGCGGCCGATGCGCGCGAGTGGCTTTGGGACGCGTACTGATCCTGTTGGGCACGCGTAATCCCATCTCGTTTGGCGAGTTCCTCAGCGATCACTCCCATTCCTTTGCCCGACATTGCACAGCTCAGCCCGTCGTGCATCATCGAGTCGATCAACATACGGTCGCCGAGTTTCGGTCCGTCGCGCGGTAACAGATAGGGTGCCTGGCTCATCGATTCCATTCCGCCTGCGACAACCAAATCGGCTTCACCCCCACGGATTGCCTGAGCAGCAAGCATCACTGCCTTGAGGCCCGAACCGCACATCTTGTTGATTGTCAGTGCCGCCACCGCCG
>JAHELS010000175.1 GCA_024644085.1 Rhodopirellula sp. | reverse complement strand
CGCCATGTTGGAAAAGCGAAAACGACCCGCGGCGTACGGCACCCCACCCGATGACGAAGGTGAATTTGCGGAAGGCGGTGGCACGTTCGAGGGTGACGAGCCTGGCGAATTCGTCGAGGCTGAAGGCGAATTTGAGGCCGTGGATGATGCCGGCGGCGGCGATTTTGGCGACGAAGACCTCTCGGCCTTCGAGGAAATCCGCTAGGCTCTTTTCACCAGCTCGTCGATCGCACTCACTAGATCACTGCTAAGCGATCGTGCAGCGGCGACCTCGGTTAACTGGTCGGCGCGACGCGCACCGACGAGCGCGGACGTGACGCCTTTCTGTGAAAGCGCCCAACCGATCGATAGCTGGGCAACACTGATGCCCGTTAAGTCCGCCATCGAGCGCAATCCGTCAAGCACCTCGTGCGTTCGACGACGGGCTTCCCCCTGGAAAATCTCGAACGTTGGTCGCACATCGTCCTCGTGGAACTCATGGTCGCGGTCGATCTTCCCGGCCAGCAATCCTTTCATCAATGTCCAATAGACGAACACTTCATAGCCGTTGCTTTGGCAATGCGGAATCAGGTCCCGCAGCGAATCACGTTGCATCAAGTTAAGGGGACATTGGATTGCGCTGCACTCGGCGACGCTCGCAAATGCACGAACACCACCGGCGTCAACGTTGCACACTCCGACCCTTTCGCATAATCCCCGCGATCTCAGCGCTTCGAATGCATCTGCGGAACGCTCGATCGGGACATTCGGGTCCGTGCAATGCAGCATCAGCAGATCGAAGTGATCAATTCCGATGCGCTTGAGAGATGTCTCCGCGTCGGCGGTGAGGGATTTGGGAGCGCAGTCGATGACACGTTTTCGGTCGCCGCTCCAACGCTGGCCAACCTTGCTGATGATCCGAAAACGATCACGCTCACTCCGCACGAATTCACCGAGCAAGCGGTCGCTCTCGCCATCGAAACCATAATTAAAGGCGGTGTCAAAGGTTGTGATGCCGAGTCGAAGCGCCGCGGCAATCGTCTGACGGGCGTCGCCGGCCGTGACTCCGATTGTCGCGATCCCCGCGATCGGCCAGAGGCCGAGAATCACCGGCGATGAATTCGGGCTACCGGATTCGGCGGTCATGGTCGGGCGTGCAAGACGGGGGGCGAGGGCAACAATCAATCTCGACCGCCAGTCTAACCTGCCTGCCGGACCGGCGCTACGGCTGCGAAGTCTGCCGGCAATAAGAGTTAATTAGCGCAAAAAAAAGCGTGGAGGAAAGAATCCTCCACGCTTAGTTCTCAGCTCGTGGCTCGGACGATCAGTTTGGCGTTGCCGCGTCGCCGGTCCTGATCGCCGTGGTGCACCCTACAGATCGATGACTACACCCAAGTCGATACCCTGGACCCAGAGGCTCGAATCGTCGAAGTCAAACGTGGGACGTGACCCAAAGGTGCCCGGAAAGCCGAAGCTGTTTCGGTCGATGTGGCGATCAACGACGTCGCCGTTGAGCACGACGTTGTCAAAGTAGATGAAGCTGTAACCAACGCTCAGTCGAATGTTTTCCCTCAGACAGTAGGCCAGCTTGAAGTTGGCTTCTGGTGCGAAGGCGAACACGTCTCGCTCGTAATTGCCCTGGTTGCCCTGGGCCAGCATACCGCCGTCGGAGTTGGTAACGACCGGACCGGGCACTGTGCGTGTTCGTTGGCCGGCGATACGGACGCTCTGCTGCATGTTCCCAAGGTGAACCTTGGTCAACGAGCGAGCCATCCATCGACCACGCTTGAGCACCATCTCGAAACCGAGTTGGCCGCCGTCGAACACGTTTTCGGACTCGAACAAATCGCTGAAGGTCCGTTCGGTCCCGGGCGGGTTACCGCCGGTGTTGATCAGGTTGATCGTCGTGCTGGTGATCCCCAAACTGTCCTCGATGTCAAAGTGCGAGTAGCCGCCGATGAAATCGAGTCGGCAATTCTTGGCACAACTGAATCGGACACGGGCGTAGCCTTCCGCAGCCCAGATCTTGAGTCTGCTTTCGGCCGCGACGGAACCTTCGAAGATTCCGTCCTGGGCAACCAGCAGCGCGTCTTCCTGGTCGTTGCCGGTATTGAAGAACGGGCGACCGATCGACATGTTGCTGCCATCGTCGCTCGCGGCGTAGGAGTCTTTATTGTCGCCCATGATCCAGAAACGTCCGCCGAGTCCCAGCGTGCTGGAGACCCATTTGCCGTAATCGCTGCGGAAACCAGCTGAGAGTTCGCCGTTGATGTCGTTACCGAACGGAACCTGAACATTGTCAGGATTCGGTGCGCCGAATGCCGGCAATACCGGGAAGGTACCAGGGTCGGATGTCGTCACGAGCGCGGGCATCTCGCGGTCCTGCGCGAACCACAATAACAATTCGGTTTGTGCCCACGAGTCGCTTCCGACGCTGTCAAAGATGCTGCAGATCTTTCGGTCGCCCAGTCCACAACCGCTGCCGCAACGTGAATCGCAACCGCCGTCACAACCAGCGTCACAGCCACTGTCGCAAGCGATGTCACAACCGCCGCCGTAGACCGGGGCCGGATGGATTGGTTCAACGGGGTATCCCTGTTCGGCCGGGTAACCCTGTTCAACCGGGTAACCCTGTTCAACCGGGTATCCCGATTCATAGGTAGCCGGCATCAAACGCGATCCGCCGACCGAATCGAACGCGTCGGAACCAACGTATTGGTGTGCGGGCGAGTCTTCGACGTAACCCTCGGAACCGACGAACGCCGAGGCAGATTGACTCGCTCCGTCGGTGGCCTCTCCGATGCCCGGCGAGGCAACCAGGTCCGCGTCTTCCTCAAAGTACGCGCCGGACGCGGAGCCCGGCAGATCTTCGGTCGCCAGGAACGCGCCGTCATCGGCAAGCGTCACACTTGTGCCTGACAACAGCATCGCTGCGAGAGCCAGTCGTCTAATATTCATTTTCATGGAACGTCTCGTGCAGTCCGGGAACACTGATTGACTGGTATAAGACGATCGACCTAATTGACCCGCAGATGCAGAACTGCCGTCACCCGAGGAAAAGTCTCACTAGATTGCCCACGTTGAGGCCGGAAACCGGTCAAGTTTGCCTAGCATCCCAGCGAGACACGTTAGAATGGTTGTTTCACGTCTCTGTAGGCGTGAAACGCGGCTGAACAAGTCCATGATTTCTCAAAGTGGTGTCGATGTCGGGCGGCGAAACTGGCTCTCAATCCAAAGTGAACGAGCTTTCCAAAACAAACGATCCGACTCGCGTTCCACTTTCCGGCGGCGGTGGTGACGATGCGGAGCCCGATGCGCCCGATGCGCTCGATGCAGGAATGACCGAATCTGGTGCGGCGCCCGAGAACGCCACCGGCGAACTTGAGATCCCCCTGCCTAAAGCCGATTCTGAACCGCACACTGGCGATTCGCGCGCGCTGTCGCTCGTTTCGGCGGGGTTATCGCCGCGGATGGTGCGCTGGCGACGGCAACTCAATCAAATCAATGGGCTCGAATCGACGCTCCAGGCCGAAGACGACGCGGCACTTCGCAAACGTTCGCTCGCGCTTCGATACCGTGCGATGGCCGGTGAACGCCTTTCGATACTCCTTCCCGAAGCTTATGCACTGGTTCGCGAGGCGGGCCGGCGCACTTTGTCGATGCGACATTACGACGTGCAAATCGTCGGTGGAATCTCGTTGTTCGAGGGATACATCGCCGAGATGCAGACGGGCGAAGGAAAAACGTTGACGGCAACGCTTCCGCTGTACCTCCATTCGCTCGTCGGCAAGGGGGCCCATCTGGCAACCGTCAATGATTATCTCGCCAAACGTGACGCCGAATGGATGCGTCCGCTGTTCGAATTGCTCGGCGTCAGTGTAGGGATCATTCAAACACCCGACGACCAGGGCTCACGGCGAAAGTCCTATGCGGCTGCGATCACCTATGGTACCGCCAAGGAATTCGGATTCGATTTCCTGCGGGACCGATTGCTGCTGCGTGCACAAAACCGAGTGCAGACGGAAATGCTCGGCGAAGGTGGCGGTGGGTTCAGCGACAGTGGGGACGAGGTCGTTATGCGAGGGATGCACTTCTGTCTCGTTGACGAGGCCGACAGCATTCTGATCGACGAAGCCCGTACTCCGCTGATCATCGGCAGCATCGAAGATACGGTCCGCGACCAGATCGTCGAGACGTATCGATGGGCAGCCAAGCACGCTGAAGAATATGAACTGGATGATCATTTCACGATCGATCCCGACACAAAACAGTACGAGTTGACATCGCGTGGACGACAGAAAGTTCGTGCGCTCCCCAAGCCCGACCTCGTTCGAACGATGGGTCTGGTTGATCTGTACGAATACACCGAACGGGCCGTGAAGGTGTTTCGCGAGTTTTTGCTCGACCGGCAATACGTTGTTCGACCCGGCGAAAAAGGTGTCGATGAAATCGTCATCGTCGACGAATTCACCGGACGGCTTGCCGAAGGTCGCAAATGGCGCGACGGGATCCACCAGGCGATCGAAGCGAAAGAAGAGATTGAGATCAGTGTGCCCACCGGCCAGGCAGCTCGAATCACCGTTCAGGACCTGTTCCTGCGTTATCCGCACCTCGCCGGGATGACCGGTACGGCGGCGACGAGCGCGCGTGAATTGCGGCGCATCTATCGGACTCCCGTGATTCGCGTCCCCACCAATCGACCGCCCCGCCGAGTGAAATTGCCCGACCGTGTCTTCGGTTCGATGATGAGCAAGTTCGAGGCGATTGTGGATGAGATCAAGGAAATGCATGCCGAAGGTCGTCCCTTGCTGATCGGAACAAGATCGATCGACAAGAGTGAAATCATCTCCAAGATGCTTGATGAAATCGGAATCAAGCACCAGGTTCTCAATGCCAACAACGTCGAACAGGAAGCTGAAATTGTCGCCGAGGCTGGCGATCACGCGAAAGTCACCGTCGCGACCAACATGGCCGGCCGTGGTACCGACATCAAACTTGCCGCCGGTGTCGAAGACAAAGGCGGGATGCACGTGATTTGCACCGAGTTGCATGACGCGGCGCGGATCGACCGCCAATTGATCGGTCGTTGCGGACGCCAGGGTGACCGCGGTTCGTACCGCCAATTTCTCTCGCTCGATGACGACATCCTGAAGACCGGACTCGGTCTGAAAAAATCAGACCGCTTCAAGGAACAGGGAGAAACGATTATCGGGTCGGTCGACCGTTACGCGAAACTGTTCCGACGGGCCCAGCGCAAAGTCGAACGCAAACACTTTCGCGATCGCATGATCCTGTTGCATCACGAAAAGGAACGGAAAAAGATGCAGCGTGAAATCGGCCAGGATCCCTATCTCGACACCCCCGATTGATCCACATCAAGTGAGTGTGGCTCGTTTGTCCCAAACGAGAATCAAAAGCGTGCTCGTTTGTCTCAAACGAGATTCTCGCCTCACTTGGTGCCACGTCTCGCATGAGTCGGATCAAAAATCGATCACCATGCCGTCTTCGGCGACCAATACCTCGCTGTCGATCTTGCTGCGAATTGTTTCGATATCGGTCGGGTCATCGGATGTTTCGAGCGGATTGATGTGGGTCAGCAACAATTTTTTCGGCTTCGACGCGGATGCCACGTCCGCCACACGGCTGGACCAACTGTGTCCCGTTTTGACGGCCCACTGAGAATCTTCGTCGCGGAAATAGCACTCGTGCATCAGCAAATCGGCGCCGCGGCTCCACTGCGCATGTTCCTCGCTTGTGTCGCCGGTCGTGTCGGTTGCATAAACGAGTCGCTTGCCGCTGGGCCAATCGATCCGGTAGGCGACCGAGCCGCCGGGGTGTTCCTGAGGCCGCCAGCTCACTCGTGCTCCGCCGATCTGTAATTCCTTCTCATCATCGATCGCCGTCCAAGTGGCCTGGATGGGCGCCGGAAAGATCAGATCATCAAAAAGGTGTTTGCGGATGGCATCGAGCTTTTCTGATTCGCCCCAAATCCGTAACTCCTTAATCGGTCGTTGAAAGAAAACATCAAGCAGAAAGGTCAACCCGCAGATGTGATCGATGTGCGCGTGCGAGATCAAAACATCGACCGTGTCGGTTTCGATGAACTCGGCCAACCGATAGGTTCCGGTTCCGCCGTCGAGCAGGATTCCCGATTCGGGAAGGAAGTAGCACGAGGTATGGCGCGAGTCGTTGGGGTGGTAACCAACGGTGCCCAGGCAATGGAGTCGCATCTCGAGCCGTCCTCGTCGCAAATTGATCCGCTAATCGATTCGGCCCCAAACTTCACGGGGCCAAACCGTCAGACACGCATTCCAGTCTGACTGATCACCCCTGCGGACTCAACATTGACCTTTGAGACGCACCGCGGAAAGGTCCGACGCACCGAGGAAAGCTCCGGGGTCATGTTTTTTTGGGTACGTGGCCGCACAAGTCCCTTGACGAGTGCTCAGCAATCTGTCTTATATTCTAGGTCGCGTGCCAGCCGATCGCGGAAAGAAATCCGCAGCGGCTGGCTCACCAATCGCGGATGTGGCGGAATTGGCAGACGCGCTAGATTCAGGTTCTAGTGTCCGTTAAGGACGTGGAGGTTCAAATCCTCTCATCCGCACTGTTTTTTACGAGGGTTCAGCGTATTTAACGTTGAGCCCTTTCTTTTTGGGCTCCCAGAAACGCGACCAAAACCCAAACAGCGTGGCGGACGTATGGCAACAGCAGGAGAGTCAACCCATGGCAGGCTTGGAAGTCCGCAACGCTCGCTAGGTCTTGATCCTACGTTTCGGCGGTAAACGCTTCGTCCGTTCACTCAAGAATGACGACGAAGATGAGGCGACCGCAAAGCAGGTCCTTGTCGAAGAGAACATCCGCCTGGTCGTCTCGTGGCGGCTAACAATCCCCGAACGTGCCGACGTCGGTTCGTCACTTTTGGTTCGTATGTGCCTGGTACGAGCCGCCAGTCCATCGCGGCCGGTGTTATCGAAAACTTTGTCGGAAACGAATCAGGCTGAACGCGAAGACGCAGCCGCCGAGGATGGTTACGTAGAGGATCGAGTCCCAGACCATCGATAGCTCTGCTCCTTTGATCAGGATTCCGAAAGCTGCGTTGAGGTAGTGATGCAGCGGGGAAAGATACATGATCGGCAACAGCGAGTCAGGCATCATCTCGGGCGGCGTGTCGCTGCCGGATAGCATGAACAGGATCGGCATCAGCGTGATGCTGACGATTCCAACTTGACCCATGTTTCGTGTCAGGCTGGCAATCAAAATTCCCAAGCCGGCCGCCGAGGCGGAAAAAAGTGCGGTCACGCCCAAGAACAAGCCAATGTTGCCGCGCACGTTCAAGGCCAAAGCACCCTCAATGATGACAAACAACGTGACGATACTGGCCAACAGGATGATGCCGACCATCGGCAAGATTTTTCCCAGCATGATTTGCAACGGGCTCAGCGGCGAGACTAACAATTGTTCCACCGTGCCGCGTTCCTTTTCCCTCGCCAGTGCGGAAGCGGGCAACAAGATCGAAAACAGAAAAATGTGCTGAGCCAAATCTTGAATCGCGAGGAACAACGTTTCTTCGTGGTTGGGGCTAAACCACACGCGCTGGTCATTTTCAACCATGGGCAATGGTTCGTCAGCGAATTGTTTTCGCACGGCCTCGGTGGAGAATTGTCGCACGATGTTGCCGGCATAGTTTGCCGCCAGGTAGGCACGCGCTGAGTCGGCTCCGTCCACCTGGATTTGCAGGCTCGTCTGGTAACCATTCAAAAGGTCTTGGTCAAAGTTCGGCGGAATATCAAGCACCAGCGCAGCATCGCCGTCGTCCAATCGTTTGATGCCGTCGCGACCGTTTTCTAACTGCTCGATGAACCGAAATTGAGGCTCGTGAAAACGATAGATCAGGTCCCGTGACGCTTTGCTTCGATCATTGTCGATGACCACCAGACCCGCATTTTTGAGCTCTTGACTGATCGCCGTTGCATTTTGATAGGCCATCATCGTGAACGCATAGAGCATGAACAAGGCGATGATCCAGTTGCGAATGAACTGCACCAGTTCCTTGCGACAAACCACTCCCAGTCGCCAAAACCAGACAAGCGTCGGTGAATCATGTTCTGAGGACTGATTCATGATTTTGGTCTCTTGCTAAACTTCAAACAGCACAGCACGTACAGCACGAGCGAATAAATCAGCAGCGCCGCGATCGATTGCTGCAACTCTGCGAAACCGGTCCCTTTCAAGAATGACGCCTGGATCGCTTCGAAGAAGTAGCTTGCCGGTAACATTCGTGCCTGAAATTGACCCGCTTCAGAAAGCGATGAAAGTGGGACAATCATTCCGGAATATTGAAGCGTCGGAATGAGCGTTATCAGGACCGCCAAGATAACGGCCGCGATTTGAGAACGAACAAAGAACGAGATGATCATGCCCATCATCGTTGTGCAGGTCACGTACAGGATTCCCGTCACCGAAAAGGCGATCGGAGACCCGCGAAAAGGAACCTGAAAGACCAGCAGGGCAGTCGCGAATAAGAGGAAGAAGCTGATCGAAGAGATCAAAACGTATGGGATCAGCTTGCCCAGAACAAACTCGGGGCGGGTCAGGGTCGATGAATAGACATTGTCGATCGAACCGTTTTCTTTTTCGCGAACCACGCCAACCGAGGCGAGGATCGGTGGAATGAACGCCAGCACGGTCATGATGCATCCGGGACCGATGGCCCAGCGACTGGTCATCGCTTCGTTGTACAGAAACCGAATCCGCAGGGAGATTGGGTTGGCCAACGCGGATGCGGCCGACGGCGTGATCCCATGCTTGCGTGCTACATGCTCGGAGACTTGTTGGCGACTGAATGAAGCGATCACCGATGAAACATAGCCGCCGACCGTTTCGGCCCTGGCCGGGATCGCACCGTCGATGATGGTTTGGACCTTGGCAGGCTGCCCGGCGCGTAACCGCTCGTGGAATCGGGGTGGAATCACAATCGCCGCACGAGCCTTGTTGTCGGTGATCAATCGCCTGATCTCGCGCTCGTGTTCGACGTAGCCAAGAAATTCAAAGTACTGCGAGTCCTTGAATTTGTGTGAGAGTTCACGGCTGGATCGAGTGCGGTCAAAATCCAAGATCACGATCGGAATCTCGCGAACGTCAGTGTTCACACCGAATCCAATCACAACCATCATCAACGGAGGCAGCAGAAAAGCGAGTGTGAACAGCAGTCGGTCGCGCGTGATCTCGCGGATTTCTTTGACGGCCAATGCGATCACGCGGCGAAGATTCATGACGCTTGCACCTGCGATTTTTCGGGCGATTCCTCTTGGGACAGAATCGAATCGACGAAGACGTCTTCCATCGTCACGTCGTCTGTCTCCCAATCGGAGACACTAATGTTCGTGCCGCGATACAATTCGATCAGGCGTTGTTTGTCACGTTCGATGTCGGTGGTCAGAATGCGCAGGTTGCGCCCAAAGGTCGCTGCGCGCTGAAATCCGCTGTCGCGTGCGATGCGTAGGGATGCGGTTGGCGACGAGGTCGCGAACGTCAGCGGCGTGCCCGTGTTCTTCTGCAATTCGCTTCGCAACTTCGCGGGCGTTCCCGTTGCGACCACGCGGCCCGCGTACATCAATGCCAGATCGTCACAATGTTCGGCTTCGACCATGTAATGCGTCGTCACCAGAATCGCAACTCCCTCGTCTCGCGCCAAACGAACCAGGATTTCCCAAAACTGACGGCGTCCCAGAACGTCAACGCCCGACGTCGGCTCGTCCAAAAAGATGACTCGCGGTCGATGAACCAATGCGCAGCCGAGGGCGAGTCGTTGGCGGATACCCATGGGCAGATCCGCAGTCAATCGACGCTCGTAACCTTGCAAACCAATCGTTTCAATCAACTCCCCAATTCGCTTGCGGCGTTGCTTGGGAAATAATCCATAAACGCCGGCATAGAACTCCAGGTTTTCCATTGCGGTCAGATCCGAGTACAGCGAAAACGATTGTGACATGTAGCCGATACGTTCGCGAATCGCTTGGCTGGCCCGGCCGATTTGGGCTCCGGCCACACTTCCCGTCCCGGAGGTTGGAGGCAACAGGCCCGTTAGCATTTTGATGACCGTGGTTTTGCCGGCTCCATTGGATCCCAAGAGCCCAAAGATCCTTCCGGCGGTGACATCAAGACAGACGTGATCGACCGCGCGAAACTTGCCGAAGTCGCGGACAAGTTGGTCAGCTTGGATCAGTTTTGAAGGCGAGTTGATTCCTTGTGAGTCGATGTCGCTAGCCTCGGTCCTTTCGACACGGTTAACGCCGCTGGCTGGGCCCGCGGCTAGCGCCGTCGGCTCGGTTTTCACCATCCCGGGGTCAGACCCTTTTTCGGATAGACTCTCAGTCGCTGGCGATGTTCCCGCGCCCTGGCTGAGCAACAGACTTGCGACAACGTCTTCCACGTCGGGCGGTGCGGCGGTTAGCGGACCGCGGTTTGGGGACGCAATTTCGGAAACACTGGCGAGCGCAGCATCTGGTTCTGCGTCGCGCACAAAGACGCGCACCAAGTCACCCAAAGCCTGAACCTGTGGGTGTCTTGCACGGATGGTTTGAGTTTCGAGATGTGCGTTTTCAATTTCGTAGGAAACGATCGTGCCTGGCGCGAGTGCCAGGAGCGAGTCTTCGCTACCTTGTGAAATGATCTTCCCATCCATGAACAACGCCAAAGAGTCCATGTAGTCAGCTTCGTCCATGTAAGCGGTCGAGATGATCGCCGTCATGCCGGCTTCGTGAACAAGATCGGTCAGAATGGACCAGAAGTCACGTCGCGAAACGGGATCGACTCCCGTCGTCGGCTCGTCCAGCAGCACAAACTCGGGCTGATGAATCAGGGTGCACACTAAACCCAGTTTCTGTTTCATGCCGCCGGAGAGTTGTTTCATCGGCCGATCGCGAAACTTCGTCAACCGCGTCATCGCAAGCAACTGATCTTTGCGCTTCTGCAGAGTGTTTTTGGGGACCAGACGGAGGCCAGCGAAGTAGTCGATGTTTTCATCGATCGACAATTCGGGATACAGATTGTTGCCCAGTCCTTGCGGCATCAAACCGATACGGCTTTTGACTCGTTCGGCCGAACTTTCCGAATCGATACGGGTTCCAAACAGGGTGATGATGCCCGCATCGTATTGCTGAACGCCTGCGATAGCGCGAATCAAACTGCTTTTTCCCGAACCGTCGGGACCGATCAATCCGAACACTTCACCGTGGCGAACGTCCAAATCAATGTCCCGTAGCGCAACGGTGCGTTTGTAGTTCTTGTTGACGCCGCGGACTTCGACGACGTTGTTTGTTTCGCCCTGGGCGAGGCGAGAAACCGGTATTCGGTCTACCAGCGAGGCGGCATCCACGGCGTCTCCTCTTTCCATCGGATAACGGCGTCAGCGGGCAGCCCAGGAGTGAGCCGATGATCGGGGTTTTCGTTGAAGTAGAGTCGTACGGCGTAGACGAGTTTGACGCGTTCGTCTTTCGTCTGGACTTCTTTGGGAGTGAACTCGGCTTCCGATGCAATGTAGCGCACCGTCGCGTCAAAGGGCTGATCGGGATATGCGTCGGTGTAGACCTTCGCGGGCAGTCCAAGCCGAATGCGCCCGATCAGCGGTTCGGGCACGTAGACTTGAAGGTAAAGTTGATCAAGATTGACCAAGTCCAACAGCGGTGTTCCGGCGTTGACGACTTCGCCGTGATCAACAAAACGCGATACAATAGTGCCCGCTGTGGGCGCAGTGATGGTCAAATCATCGAGCGTACTCTGTTCTTCCGCGACTCCGGCTTCCGCTTCGGCTTGTCGCGCCTTGCACTCTTCGATGTGGGCAAGTGATTTGGCATGCAAGGCCTCCAGTGCGGCCACCGCATCCTCTTTTTCTTTGATGCGATCGTGACCGAGCTTGGCTTCGGCAAGACGTTTTTCCGCCGTGATTCTGGCAGCGCTTGCCGAGGTTAGTTCGTTTTGCGCCATCGTCCAAGCGAGTTTTCGCTTGTCAACTTCTTCCACAGAAGCCGCTTGCGAATCCAAGAGTTTTTGTGCGCGTTGGTACTCGCTACGTTTGTGACCTTCGTTGGAGTCGGCCGTCGCGCTGGCGGCGAGGGCTTGATTCAATTCTGCTTCAGCCGTTTGGATGGCCAAGGGTACTTGTTTCTTCAGCAGTGTGAGCGACGTCTTCGCGGCGCGCACCTCCGCGGCCATGGCCTTGGCGTTGGCGACCGCACCCTGCAAAACTGCTTTTGCGACTTCAACACCATGCGTCGCCTGATTCAGCTTGGCTCTCAGTTGCTTGTCATCGAGTTGAATCAGCGTGGCATCGAGATCGACATGGTCGCCTTCGCGCGCAATCACCTTCGACACACGGCCAGCGTACTTGCTGGCGATCGCGATGTGATCGCCCTCCGTACGACCGTTGGCCTGAATCAGCCCCTCGGGAAGTCGTTTATTCTCCAGCCAAGCGCGTCGGCTGGCCAAGCCGACGGCAACCATTGCGCAGAGCACCAGCACGGCGAGTAACGTTCGCATTGAGATCTGTCTCCTTGCGTTTCGCAAAAGGCAGCGGATGCCCCGTAAGGCCAAAACCGCGCGCTGGCACACAACGCACGTGAGCCAAAATCGCTCAGTTGGCTTCCTTGACTGAAGTCAATTGTGACCGAAGGAAGCCAAACGCAAAAGTCGCGCCAAATAGCAAGCCACGTTGACCGGATTTCGCGTTAAACGTGAGGTGCAATGCATGGCCAAGAACGCAGGCAACGAGTGAACAAACAAGTGAATATTATCTACTCAATGTCAGCGTAACGACAGTGCAAAGCGACACTCATCGAGCGTGGAAGATCGGAAATCACCGCACAAGAATGCAACTTATACTAGAATCCAACGTAAACGACATTTGCAGTTCACAGACTCAGGTTCTAATGTCCGCCGGAGGACGTGGAGGTTCAAATCCTCTCAATTGCACTTCGAGGTCATGGGTTTTCGCTCACCGAGGCGAAAGC
>JAHELS010000027.1 GCA_024644085.1 Rhodopirellula sp. | reverse complement strand
AAGTCAGCAGCAGATAGATACAGTAGAAACTGATCAGCGGTGGCAGAACGAACGTACCGACAATCGCGGCTCGGAGGCATCGCGTCACATCTTCACGCATCTTGTCGCCCGGGATCACCTGCGGCAACTCGGTCCTTTTCTTCTTGGGACTTGCCTTCTGGATTAAAACGGGTCGGTACGGATTGGCGTCATCAACCGGTGGCAGAGGCGGTGTTTCAACACTGATCGACGACGCAAGCCCAGCCGACGCGACTGGTGGGCGCGGTTCATCCAAACGACCCCGTTGGTCATCGTCTGTTCGCGGTTTGCTGCAGCTCCAACAAACCTCAAACGCCGCTTCGTTCTGCTCGTGACAGCGGCTGCAAATCCAGGGGCCGGCTTCGAGCAGCAGCCTTCTGTCTTGCTCAAGAATTGCCGCCGCCCTCTCAATATCTTCGGCGGGGACTTCGATCCGTACCATTCGCCAAGTCACAGCACCGCCGAGTCCAAGCGCCGTGGCCGCATCTTCCCCCGTCACGATCGCCTTGATGCCGGCGGCCGCAAGCCGAATTCGCACCGTCTCGGCTTCGACTCGATCGGTATAGTCGCGAAGGACAGTGAGCGGCTGGTCCATGATGATCGCAGTTTTCGGAGATCAAGTGGAAACGAGACGCCACATCAGGCACGAAAAACCGGACGACGTGGCGCGCAATGACGAGAATCGGTGATCGAGTCTTTCACTGCACCCGCTGTTTCAACTCTTTTTTTAATTCACGGATATCCGAGGCCACATAAAAGAACACGATCCCGGCTTCAAGTGCCATGCGAGCGCACAGAAGCAATACGCCCACAACGAACGTTGCCGTGCCATAAAGAAAAATCCGCGTCTGAAAAATCGAGTTCCCTTGCAGCGGCTCGAATTGCCATCCGCCCGAGGCCTCCGGAGCGAGCGCTGTTTCAGTCTGCAGCGAGGGGCTGATGAACATCTCGGCGCCCAATTTGGCAAGCCACAATACAGCCGCCGCGACGGCAAGGGCCCACAGGATCTTGATGATCCATGGCGTAATGAAATGCCGGAATCGGAAATCAAACAGTGCGGCAGCAGCATCCAGAAACGTTTTGGGAACGGGGAAGTTGTGCTCTCGCAGACTTCGAATCGCCGGAACGGGATCCAATGTCGCTTCAGAAACATTTCCCGCAACCGGGGCCGGCGTTTGGGCGGATGCCGTGCTGACGGTCGGAGTCGCCGCACGTTGGATCGCCGAACCTTGGTCTGGAACTCCCCGAACTGGATCGTCCTTAGCTGGAGCGTTCTGAACTGGATCGTCCTGAACACCGGAGCGTTGAAACACCGACCGCTTTGGAGACGTGCCTTGAGGGTTGGGGGACGCAGGTGTTTCGCGAACGGCCCTGCGCTTTCGCGGCAGCGGCGAGAGGGGCTTGGTTGCGGGTGGCGAAATCGGCGCCGCTGCCGCAGGCGCAGAGGCCGCGGGAGGCGTCGACTCGGGGCCATCAGTGGACGACGGCATCGCCTGCGCGATCGGTTGCACTCGGACGGCCAGAACCCACTGGTCGCGTGTGTGAACGACGTGCCGCACCGCGGTGTCACTGGCGACGTTACCCGACGCAGCAGCAGAAACAATGTCGGCAAGCCGGAAGGGGCCGTGCTGGACGCCATCACGGTGTCGCAGGTACCAGTCTGAATCTGCTTCGCTCATCAATCCCGCTCGTTGTCCAGTATTTCCGGGCAGTTTAACAGGTGGAGCGACGATCGATGCAAGTGGCGTCAAAGTGCAGCGGCTGTGCCTAGGCTGCTCGCGCATGCAACGGCGTACCGATCGAGCACGATTTGCACTCGGATATCCATCGCCTTAGCCGCCGCGTGCTGGGAATTCGCCGCCCTCGAAGCTGTCTGCGGCCAGTCGTGCTTTCGGCAAACCGCTCCAGATCGCGGTGCAGGGCGGCAGGTGATTCGCCAGCAAGGACGCCAACGCTGCGCCGATGAATGCTGATCAGTAATAGTGCATCACGCGGCATCATCCCCGGCACTGAGGCTGCGAATCGAATGGCCCGGCGGTACCGCTTGATCACGCGCAGAGCGCGGCCAGGGGACCCGAAACGACGCGCCAATTGCTCTGGCCTGGTCACCGAAAAATCGCCTGCGGTGACGATCCCGAGTTCACGCAATCGCTCGCACCGTCGAGGACTGCACAGTTTGGTGTGCTCCATTTTCATCGCGTACAGACGCTGACGGTGGCTCGCCCGCAACGGCATGGCAGCTGCGGTTTTGGCTGGCAATGCAGCGGCCTGTCGTGTCGGGGCCGGCGGCTCTTCGATATGGGCGTAAAGAACAACGTGATTTGAATCAGTGTTGATCAGCGATGGCTCCTGACGCGAGTCACGGAGCAGCCGAAGGAGGCCGCGCAGCATGTTAGTCACCTGACGAGAGAGGCAGAAAAGAAAAGAGATTCATCCTTTCCCTCATTAACCAACAGCCGGTCGACGACGCCAGTGGAAAAATGGCACAGACTTCCCGAATCTCGGTATCGCCCCAAGAACTCGATAGGCGGTGCCGTTAAGGCCTAGCTGACGTTCCTTTGGGAGGTCGTGGAATTCTCGCTCCACCAGGAGGCATTTCGATTCAACACGTCATCGGGAATCTGATCCTGGGGTGCTTGCAAATCTCCGTCGGTCCAGTCGTTGGCGATCGATTCCAAAGCATCCTCGACTCGCTCGAGTCTTTCGACTGGTTCCTGTTCAAACCACGCCCACCGAATCGCCGGCTCCGGCTCGACATATTCCTGTTCCACGTATTCCTCCTCGACCTCCTCCGGCTCCTGGTAGGTGCGTCGCTTCGGCGGCTTCACGCGTTTTTTTTGCTTCCGTTTTGGTTTCGGTTTTTCAACGTAAACGATTTCCGGGGTCACGTCGGGGGCAACGGCGACCGGTTCGGGTTCCGGCTCCGACTCCGCTTCCTCCGCGACCGGCTCTTCTTCGTGTGTTTCTTCGAGGACTTCTTCCTCGGCCTCCTCGAACTCTTCTTCCTCCTCCTCCTCGAACTCTTCTTCCATCTCCTCGGGCGTCAGTATCGTGGCACGTCCTGGCTCACCTTGCGGCGGCATCATGCGACACTCGACATCGATCTCATGGAAGATCTCGACGATGTGCTGGTGGCAGGTGAACATCATGACTTGATGCCCGAGTTCGGCGAACGTTTTCAAAGTTTGCGCGGCGTGCATCGCGCGATCGCTGTCAAAATTCACGAGCACATCGTCAAGAACGAGTGGCAACATCACACCACGGCGTGCGTACGCGGCGGCCAAAGACAACCGAAGCGCGATGAATACAGCCTCGCGCGTACCTCGACTCAGTATTTCTAACGGCAAGGATCGCTCATCGGTGTCATCGATTCTCAATCGATTCGTGCCAAGCGGCGTCCAGATCCTCGTGTATTTGCCGTTGGTCAATTGATTCAGAAAAGTCGACGCTTCTCGGAGCGTTTCGGGTTGTCGCTCCCGTTCAAAGGTGCCGCAGACATCCTCGAGCAAACAGCTCGCCATCGCCATCGTTTGCCAACGACGGCAAGCAGCCTCGATGCGCCGTTCGGCGCATCCAAGTTCCAACTGCGCGACCGTCAAGCGATTGTCATCGGCGAGATGTTTCATCTCCTGGGCCAATTCACCCTGTTGGGTGCGCAACTGCGCGATTCGCGCCTCGGTTTCCGTCATTTGCGAGGTGAGCGATTCCCATCGCTTTTCAAGATCCGCCGCGGTCGCCCCTTCGATCTCATGCGCCACCGAGTCGTATTCAACCTGCGGTGGAATCGCCGTGCGAATCTGTTTTTCCAAAGCCTCATGTTTCTCCTGCAACTCTTCCAGGTGCGAGCTGTTTTCGACCATCTCGTCGAACTGTTCCTGCGTTGCCACACCGCATTTCGCCCACAGGGCTCGCCGATGTTGCTCACCACGTTCGATCGCGCGGCTGTGGGCACTCTGTTGGCGTTTGAGTTGGAGGTCCTGTTCCTTCAATTCCCGTCGGCGCTTGATCCAATGCTGCTGGCGGGACAACTCCTCGTGCAGGTGATTGAGTTGATCGAGGGGTCCCGTTCGTCGTTTGAACCGTCGGGCCAGAGCCTCCTCGGAGATCTCGTCTGCTTCCTCAGCATTTCTCGCGGCATCCTCGTTGACTTCAAGCGCCTCGAGGTACAGCGACTCGATTCGCTTGGCGATAATCTGGCGCTCGCGCTCACGTTGTTCCTTTTCGGATTCGAGTTCGTCGAGTCGTCTGCGACTCGCCTGGAGCGTTTCGTAGCCGGCACTCAGATTCCGAACGCTCGAAGGCGACATGGTTTCGCTGAGCCCGAGTTCCTGGAGCGTCGCGGACCATTCGCGCCGAGCGTTCTTGAGTTTCTCGGCAGCCTTCCCGGCCCGATCACGCGAGGACTTGTACGACTGCATCGCAGCTTCGTGATTGTGGTACGTCGGCAACGACGACTCGAGGTCCGCCAACAACCGCTCGGCTTCGCGAACTCGCAATTCGAGCGATTCGTTGCTGGTCGGGAGGGTCGAATCGATATCGTTGCGCTCCGATTCAACCTCTCGAATCTGTCGTCGCAAGGTGTCGATCTGTCGTTCACAGTCTTCGCGATCAAGCGACGTTGACCGCTGTCCGTTTTCGCGGCCGAAATAGTAGGTCAACAGGCTCATGAATCCGAACAGGATGCAGAGCATTCCCCAGGTCGGATCGGGGGTGGACACCAGCCACATGAATCCGAACACGTTGGCCAGTCCGTAGATTAATGCCATGCCGCCGACAATGAACGGAACGGCCAGCAGAACGAGTCGGTCGACCGGCAACGCTTCGGAGGTGGTCAACTCGACCGTTTCCTTTTCCAGCTCGCGGTAGTGCCGTTTGAGTTTGTCGAGATGTTCGCCGAGCTGTACGCGATGCCGAAGCGTCGTAATGATCTCGGATTGTTGGCGAATCGCTTGTTGCAGATTCGTGGCCCGAGCTTTCTCGAGCACTTCGCGCAGCGACTCGCCGAATTTTTCGGCCCGCGCCTTGTGTTCATCTCCCTCGCTGCGCGCCTGTTTCATCAGGAACGCTTGCTCCTTGACTCGTTTTGCCGGGCCGGCCAGGGCACTGAGTGATTGCTTCGAGAGGTCGGGCAACTGGGCGGTGCCACCTTCAAGCAGCCCGATTCTGTCGTGTTCTTCGATCCCCAGCCGTTCGGCATCCGATTCCAGCTGTTTCTGAGCCTTGTCGATTTGCACATCCAGACGCTCAATCTGTTCTTGGAGTGCTTCGACCCAAGTCGCCTGCTCCGCAGCCGCCTCGATCCGACCCTGCAGATCAAGCATGCGGCGGCTGACAGGAAGGTGCTCGGCCTTTTCGCGAATCGCTCTTCGCTTTTCCTTGACCTCCTCCAACCGCTCTCGGCGTTCCTCCACTATTTCGTCGATTTTTTCAATCTGCGCGGGCGCTTCTTCGGGAACGTGTGTTTCCGCTTCGAGCTCTTCGATCTCGACCGCGAGTGCATCGCGCTGGGTCCACGCCTCAAACAAACTCGAGGCAATTTCAACGCCGCGTGATTCTCGTTCCCATGCTGACATGCGAGCGGTCAACTGCTCGATTTCCTGTTGCTGCGTTCGTCGCTGCGATGCCAGCTCGCTCCACCGCCTGCCGCCGCGAGTCAACTGCTGGACTTCGTCACGTAGTTTTTCGCGTTTCGTGATCAAGGCGATGAGTTTCGCCGATTCGGACTCGTCCTCGTGGCCCGCGCGACCGACCAACGAACTTCGTCCTTTGCGCAGCGAGCGCAGAACGTCCACCAGGGAAACCCGGTCGAGCCCGCTGGAGAGCTTGTACAGTTCGTCGGCCGCCGCCGTGTCATCGAGCGTGCTGAGTTCCTGGAGTTCGCGCATCCCGATCGCGAATACGTTGGTGAAAATCGGTTCGTCGATCTGTCCGAGCAAACTGCTGAGCCGGTGCTGTCCCTGGCTCAATCCATCCTCGCCGGTAACCGCCAATTGGCCCGTCACACCGGTATCGGTCAATTGGCTGTGGCGACGAATGTGATAGCCGCCGCCCGGTCCGGTCACGCGGACCGCGCCGCCCGGTGTGCCGCCATGAACCGGCGGCAAATATTTCTCGCGGCGCTCGGGTGTGAAGCCGTAAAGCATCGCGCGGATGAATTGCATCAACGTTGTTTTGCCCGCCTCGTTAGGACCGTAAAACAACGTCATGCCATCAGGCAGGGAATCGACCGACAACCCGGTCCAAACGCCGAACCCATCAATTTGTATGTCTTTAACTCTCATGATTTCTGCACCAAATTCGGCTTCCCGCCACGGAGCAATTCAACGCCCAACAGCGTTGCCTGGTCGAGCACGTCCATTTGGCTCGAGAATGAAACTTCGGCAAGTAGGGTGGAAGTCGTTCCGCCCAGGCCGGGATGTTCTTCGGTCATCGGAAGCAAGTTCAGATCGCGGCCTTCGGCCTTGCGATGCTTTTGCGCAGCCCGCAGGAAATCTCCGAGAATCGTGTCTTCGTCGTGCCACGCCTTTGGATACTTTCGCGGCGGGCGGACCGATAACCGCGTCGTCCAGGCTGCCGGACTCCCGTGTCCATATTCACGGCGGATCGACTGTAACAGTTCTTCCGCATCGCCAATCGAATGGAGCGCATCGCCGCTGGAGATCGAAATGTCCCAACCAATCAACAGGTGTCGCCCGCCCGATTCATGTTGCAAGCGAACAATTCGTTCACCCAGCAGGTTTTGGAGGCTTCCGACTGCAGTGATCTCCGCGGCATCAATTTCGACATGACAGTACCGAAAGGTGTCGCACTCAATGCTATGGATTCGCGTCGTTCGGTCGGCATCGACGTCCACGATCGAGTATCCGTGTGGACCGCATTCATCGAGCGATCTTCCCTGGGGTGAACCACAGTAAAGAGCACCCGAGTTCGCGCCGCCTTCGACCTCTTCGCGGTTATGCTCGCCACCAAGTGCCCAGTAGTCGAACCGGCCTTCGGCCAACGCGTCCGCCTCCGAGCTGCCATAACCGATCGCCACGGTGTATTCGTCGGTCGGTTCACTGCGATAACTGGGAACATGCAATACACTGCGGCCGTCACTGCTACGACCCACGACCGTACAAATGGTCCGACCGGCACGCTCGACTTGGATCGACGTCGCCTGGTTCTTAGGAAACAGCGTCACGTTGGGCGGCAATGGAACGGCTTCGGGCCACTTCTGGGGATCGTCCGCGATCCCGGCCGCCCAGTAGACCGGTGTCTCTTTTGCATTGAGCTTTTCAAAGCCGTCGAGCAACAACGCCATCCCGTGTGGGCCGGCCGCCTGTGGGCTGATCAGGTCGCCGCAAAGGACGAGGAAATCAATATTGTCCGCCAACGCTGCCTCGAACACGGCCTGGGCCGCGCGGCGCGGCGCCTCGGCCATCGCCTCGCGCAAATTCGACGGCAACGCATCGAGATCACCCAGCGGAGATTCGAGATGAAAATCGCTGGCATGAATGAATCGGAACGACTCGCCTGGCATTGGTTCCCTCCCTGCGGTCATGACGGCCGAAACCTGTATTCGCCCAAGTCATGGTGACCTGAGACGCGCAGCGACGGGAGCGATATCAAACGACGACGTTCACATCTTCGTTCGACCAGCACGTCATCCAGACGTGCGGCCCGCCTCTGCGTAGGCTCGGGAGTTTAACGAAAGCCGTGAATTCAGGCCAAGTCAGATTTCTGGGAGGTCCGAAGCATCTCCGCAGAACCGAAAACGATTTGCTAGCACAAAATCAAGCGGGCTGCTCGACCGTGGACCCGGAACGCTTCGTCATCAATGACACCACGATAAGCGTCAGAAATGCCAGCGGAATGGTGACAATGCCCGGCTGGCTGAACGGTGCGATCGCGTCAGCAGGGTCAAGGCCATACACCGATTTGTACGTATCGGCAGACAACAAAATCCATCCGAGCGAGCTGATCATCCCCACCAACACACTCGCCACGATTCCCTGTTTTGTCGTTCCCTTCCAAAACAACAGCATGACCAAAGCCGGCAAATTGGCGCTGGCCGCGACGCTGAAAGCCCAACCCACCAGGTATCCAACATTCAACTCTTTGAAAAGAATCCCCAGCACGATTGCAATTCCGCCGACGATCACCGCAGCAAGTTTGGCGATGCGAACTTGAGTCTGGCCCGACAATTCCAATCCAAAGACGCCGCCGAGCAGGTCGTGGGCGACCGCACCGCTGCTGGCCAGGATCAATCCGCTGACCGTCCCGAGCACCGTGGTGAATGCGATCGCCGAGATGACGGCAAACAGCCACGGGCGAATGCTGCGCGCAAGCAGTGGGGCCGACATATTCGAATCGGTCAAGTCGAGCGAGCCGCTCGTCATCGCACCGAGTCCAAGATAGAGAGTCAGGACATAGAAAAAACCGATCGTGGCGATCCCCACGATCGTGCTTTTGCGAGCCGCCGCGCCATCTTTCACGGTGTAGTAGCGAATCAGGATATGTGGCAGCGAGGCAGTCCCACAAAACAGTGCAAGCATCAACGACAGAAAATTCAGCCGGTCGACGAAGCTGCCGCTGCGGATACCGGCGAACTTGGGGTGCTCGCCTGGACGAAGCACGCGCCGCCCCTCGGTCGGTTTCTGGAAATAGACCGTTGTCTTAGTTCCATCGCCGTGCCGAATCGTATCGCTGCCCCACAACATCACCTCGCTCTCGGACAATGTTGTGAAAAAGGATATCGGTCCAAGCGGACCAGTCTCTGATTTTCCACCGGGAAGCCGCGAGACGTGACCGACGGGCATCAATTGCCGCTCGCCCTCACCCACGCCATTGGGAGCACCGTCAATGATCTTGTCATCACCCGATCCGGAGACCGATTGCGCTTGCCTCAGCAAGACTTCCCCGGTGGCAAGATCCTCTTCGATACGAAACACGTCGTAGCCGGATCCCTCGGTGCTTGCCAGCCGGACGTACGGTAATTCTTCCCATCCGTCGCCAGCCGAAATCAATTCACGTCCATTGATGACCGGTTCGTCGAGGCTTTCGGGGCTGAGCGGGCCAATCACCTGGAACGCGGTCGTGTTGGTCTTCAAGCCTCCCTGCAACAACATCACCACCAAAACACTGCTGAAGATTACAAGCAACGATCCTTTGAGAAACTGGACCCAGGTTGTCGAAACCATTCCCGCGGTGACCACGATCGTGATCACGACGACGCCGACCATGACAACGCCGACCCAATGCTGATACCCCAGCAGCGGTTGAATCAACGAACCAGCCCCAACCATTTGTGGGATCAAGTAGAAAACGCTGACCACCAACGTGCTGATCCCGGCAGCCGCCTTGATCCCGCGCGAATCGAATTGCGCATCCAATGCATCGGCAAATGTAAAGCGTCCCAGACGCTTCATCGGTTCGGCGATCACAAAGAGCGCCACAATCCAACCGGCGAGAAATCCGATGGAATAGAGGAATCCATCATAACCGTAGGCGGCAATCATCCCGCAGATGCCAAGGAACGACGCAGCTGAAAGGTAATCACCGGCGAACGCAACGCCATTGACGGCCCAGGGAATCTGGCCGTGGGCGGCAAAGTATCCTTCCGAGGATTTTGCCTTGCGACCGAGATAAAAACTGAGACCGACCGTGCCGACCACGAACAGAATGAAAACGATCACGGCCATCGGAGAAGGATCGTAAATCATGTCACGTCCTCCTCGCCGTCCACCTTAGCATCGGAATCTCGCGTCTCGTCCGGCTCGGCGCGGCACATCAATCCGTAGATCATTGCCAACACAAATGCGGCCACGATCAATCCAAACCCATAAACGATCGCCAGGTTCAGTCCCGCCAACGCGATCGTGTCCATCACGTCCGCCGCGAAGGCGTTGACCAACACAAAGCCGAGATAGAAGACCAGATACAAAAAAAACAGCAGCAACCCTAATCGGGTATTGAACTGTCGCTCTGCAGAAGGTGTATCGGACGTATTCATGCGGCGGGCACGCGGGGGGAGGCCTGGACGACGTCCCAAGTTTATAAACGACTTGGCATGCCGCGACGAGTCACTGAAGCGTTGGCCGATGAAGAATCGTGAAAACAGACCGACCGTCGTAGAAACTCGCGGACGTTGCGGTGCGGCACAGCCCTCTACTGATTTCTGCTCGACTCGATCGCGTCGAAGAATTGCTGGTCTCGATCGAACTCGCTCGACACCGGAAAGGCCAGCACCTCGCCGTCCTTCATCACGACCGTGATTTCGCTGTCTTCAAAGAACGATTCGTTGCGAAAGATCTCCGTACTCTCGATCTGATCAAACGGGATCACGGTCAACGGAGACTCCCGGCCGTCGTCGATGAAAATGACGAGTTTCTTGTTGCTGATGAAATAGAATCCGTCACGAATATCCACAAGCGAATCGGAGTAAAAGTAGCGGATGTTTTCGTTCGGATCGAGCGCGCCGACTTCACGCATCGTCTTGACGTATCGCGCCGGAACCTGGTTGCCGGTGTAGACCGACGTCTCCGGGCCTTCGACCCCGATGTACGCCAGCCCCGCGATTAGACCGCCGCAGCATACGATGCATAGAAGCGCCCCCAAGCCGAGAAACCACCACAGCACACCCGTGCCCTTTCGAGCGGGTTGCGCTGGAACAGAATACGAATGTTGCGGCGGCTCGAATGACATCGCACCTGAATCGGCAATTGAAAATGGCTGAAACGTCGAGAGCAGACAGAAGTATAGCCATGCCTTGCCGACGGCGCGAAGTCGTTAGACCCTGTCCAAAATCGACTCCACAACATTCCCGTGCACGTCAGTCAAGCGGTAGTCGCGTCCCGCATAAGAAAACGTCAGCCTGGTGTGATCGAGCCCCAACAGTCGCAGGACCGTGGCGTGCCAGTCGTGAATGTGAACCGGTTCCTCGACTGCAGTGCTCCCGTAGTCATCGGTTGCTCCATGACGAAAACCTCCTTTAACACCTCCGCCCGCCATCCAGATCGTATAGCCCTTGTTGTTGTGGTCGCGCCCGCTGCCGCTCTGTGCGTACGGAGTACGGCCGAACTCGCCGGCCCAAATTACAAGCGTGTCTTCGAGCAGCCCACGTTGTTTCAAATCCGAAAGCAGTGCCGCGATCGGTTTGTCCGTTGCAAGACATGACTCGGGCAATTCTTCCTGCAATCGAAAATGGTGGTCCCAGCCGATCGGAGATGTCAATTCAATGAATCGCACGCCGGCCTCGGCCATGCGACGCGCCATCAAACACTGCTGCCCAAATCGATCCGTCGGCTCGCCCGAGCCAATGCCATAAAGTCGCAATGTTTCTTTCGACTCGGCTCCAAGGTCCATGACATGCGGTATCTCGTCCTGCATTCGAAACGCCAACTCAAAGGATTCAATGGCACCCTCGATTTCGGGATGGAACGTTTCTCGCCGAAGCTTTTGTTCGTTCAAGTCACGGATCAAATCGAGCTGCTCACGCTGCTGGGACCGCGAAAGCCGCGAATTGTTGACATTACGCAGAGGCGGGCCCGGCTCTGCGTCGATTCCCATCAACTTGGCATAAAAACGAGGAATCTGATTCGTGCCGATTCTCGTACCCTGGTACATCGCCGGTAAGAAACTGCTGCCGTAGTTACGAGCACCGCCATTGTCCGACGGTGGGCTGAGCGTGATGAAACCGGGCAGATTTTCGTTTTCGCTCCCCAGACCATAAAGTGCCCAGGATCCGAGCGAGGGACGGGTAAATTGAAAACTTCCCGTGTGCATTTGCAGAAATGCCTGCGAGTGATTCGGCAAGTCGGTCTGCATGCTGTGAATCATGCAAAGTTCGTCAGCCTCGGCGGCAAGGTGCGGAAACAATTCCGAGATCCAGTGGCCCGAATCGCCATGACGCGAAAATCGAAACGGCGAACCGAGCAATGTGGCGCCGCCTCGCTCACTCAATGATTCGCCCGATCGTCGATTCAATTCCGGTTTGTAATCGAACAGATCGACGTGCGACGGTCCGCCATTCATACATAAAAAGATCACACGCTTAGCGAGGGCGGGAAAATGAGTTGCCGTCTGCCCTGCCGCGGTGCGGTGCGCCAGGTCGGCAAACGCCAAGAAACCAAATCCCGATGCAACCGACCGCAGCAACTCTCGGCGTGACCAGACATTCGTTTTTCGCGGCTGCATAGCAATTCTCAATCAAGTAAACGGAACTCAGCCGTCGAAAGCAACGATTGGCAACACCGTTCCAATCGCTCACTCCGATCGGATTTTGAACCGGCGCGAAGGAAAGAGCCGACCAATTCTGTTTCCTCGGTGGACGGACGACGCCCATAGCAGTAAAGGAATGCGGATTCGATCAACTCACTTGTGTCGCCATCCGATTCCGCTTTCAAACGCTTCGCCATCGCAGCAGCCCGCTCCGCAACGAAGTCGCTGTTCATCAAGTACAACGCCTGTGTCGGCACGTTCGTCGTTTCACGTTTTCCCGTGACCAGGCTCGGCTCGGCAAAATCAAAGACATCAAGCACTGCGGGCAACCGATCCCTCAGCACCGGCAGATAGATGGAACGGTGAAGCGATCCATCCAAATCGGGCGGCAGTCGTTTGTCGAGGCCCACAAGCGAGACGGGACGATCGCCGATCACGCGGCCAACCAGTGAACCAAGCGGCGGATCTAAATCCAATTCACCCGAGACCGCCAGCATCGCGTCGCGCATGGCTTCTGCCTCGAGGCGACGTTTGCTCATCCGCCATAGCATTCGGTTCTCCGGATCAACCTCGAATGCCTCGGGATCAAACGCGGATGATTGCCGGTAGACGCGCGACAACACGATCTCGCGGATCAAACGCTTGACTGACCAATCCTGCTCGACAAAGCGAATTGCCAGATACTCGAGCAGGTCGGGATGGCTCGGGAATTGACCGGTCGTACCGAAGTCATCCACGCTGCTGACAAGTCCCTCGCCAAACAGGTGCGACCAAACGCGGTTGACAAAGACGCGCGCCGTCAGTGGGTGGTCGGGACGTGCCAGCCAATGCGCCAGCGCCAAGCGACCGCTTTGATTGAGGTCAATCTCCGGTGGTCGCTTGACTTTCACGTTCGAAGGCAGCCGACGCGGGATCACATCACCAGGCCGGTTGACGTCTCCGCGAACCAGCAGCGGTGCGTCGCGAATCACATCGGCCTCAAGCACTCCCATCGCCAAAGGCAACGCTCGGCCCTGGTCGTCAAACTTTTCCAATTGCCCCTCGATCCCACCGGTTTGCCAGAAGATTCGCAGTGCGTCACGCAGCGTTAACGCGCGGCCTTTGTCCACTCTTTCTTTTTCCAGAGCCGCCTTTTGTGCTTTCAACTCCGCGACTTTCGCCGCAGTGATCGACCGGTGCAACACCGGGGTGGTTGCCAGCCCGGGCAATCGCAAAGGATCGCCGCCAACGCGGTTTGCCGGTGACACCGCCGTGCCGAAAAAAGTTTTGGTACTCGCGAATACGCCCGAAAGCGCATAGTAATCTTCCATCGAAAACGGGTCCGACTTGTGATCGTGGCACCTCGCACAGGCTAAAGAGCTGGCCATGAACACTCGCGTCACCGCGTCAATTTGTTCGTCAATCAAATCGGCCTCGAACTGTCGCGGATCGGCCGCGTCGAGGTTCTTCGGACCAAGCGCAAGAAACCCGGTCGCGATCAGCAACCGCGTGCGCTGGGCGTCATCGCTTGCGGGCAACAAGTCGCCGGCTATCTGCTGAGTCAAGAACTGATCCAGCGGAACATCATCGCGAAATGAATCGATCACGTAATCGCGAAAACGCCAAGCGTAAGGAAACGTGATGTTTGCTTCTTTGCCGCTCGATTCACCGAATCGCGCTACGTCCAACCAATGACGCGCCCAACGTTCGCCGTAGGCGTCCGAGGCGAGCAAGCGATCGACCTCGTCGCCCAGGGCACCGTCAAGTCCGTGAGCTTTGACTCGTTGCGTGAATTCCTCGATTTTCGTCGGTTCGGGGGGCAGTCCGGTCAAATCAAACGTCACTCGTCGAAGCAGTGTCTCGGGAGACGCGTCAACCGATGGGCTCAGCCCGGCGGCACGCAACTTCTCCAGCACGAACAAGTCGATGTCACTGCGGTTCCAATCGGTTTCAATCACCGGCGCGATCGGCGAGGCCGGCGATTGGTAGGCCCAGTGGTCGATCGCGTCGGCGGGTGACCAGGTCTTCGACGCGCCCGGTATCGAGTCTCGCGGGTCGGCAGCGCCGCGCTCGATCCATCTGCGAAAATCGGCAACCAACGATTCGTCAAGTTGCTCGCCCTGAGGAGGCATGATTAGATCGGAGTCGGCGTGCGAGATCGCCTTCAGCAGCCAACTCTCACCCGGCTTGCCCGGAACCACCGCCGGTCCGCTCTCGCCACCGGCGCGAATTGATTCACGTGTGTCAACGTGCAATCCGCCCTCACGAAAACCAGCCTCGCTCGAGTGGCACTCATAGCAATGTTCGACAAGAGCCGGGCGGATCCTCGATTCGAAAAACGATATCTCTGCATCGTCCGAGGGTTCTTCACCGATTACCGGCGCCGCCGAAAAAAGAAAAAGCAAAATCAAGTGGAGCTGCCAATCCCGCATTTGATCAGTATACAAAACGCGCACGGCAACCAACCACGCTCGCCCGCAAATTTCCAGGACTCGCGCCAAACGCACACCTCGCGGGGATGGTACCAAGCCCCGCGGTGAGCATAATGGACGATCTGCCCAGCCGGACTATCACTCAATTGTGCCGAGCATCCCTTGTCCGAAAACGAATACCTCAATACTCAAACTACGCCCGCGTCGGAGGAGCGAAGGAACGTATCTTTTGTGATCCCAACGCTCAACGAACAGGATTCGCTCGAAGAGTTGCACGGGCGGATACGTGAGCAATGCGACTCGGCAGGACTGAATTGCCAAATTGTATTCGTCGACGATGGATCGACCGACCGATCCTGGTCGATCATCGAGAAGTTGTCCGAAGAGGATCCAGGAACCGAGGCGATTCGATTTCGACGAAACTTTGGCAAGGCGGCGGCTTTGTCGGCCGGATTCGAGGCCTGTTGCGGCGAAATCGTGATCACCATGGATGCCGATCTTCAAGATGACCCCGACGAGATCCCGCGTTTCCTGGCCCAGTTGGACCAAGGACTCGATGTTGTCAGCGGCTGGAAACGCGTCCGGCACGATCCGTGGCACAAAGTGTTTCCAAGTCGCGTCTTCAACTGGCTGGTCAGCACGCTAACGGGTGTCGCCCTGCACGATCACAACTGTGGATTCAAAGCCTATCGCCGCGAAATCTTTGACGAGGTCGAACTTTACGGCGAGCGACATCGATTTGTCCCCGTGCTCGCAGCCTCGCGCGGGTGGGAGGTGGGCGAAATCGAAGTCGAACACCATGCAAGAAGATTTGGGCAGTCCAAGTACGGGGTGTCGCGGCTGATCAAGGGTTTTCTCGATCTATTGACGATCTACATGCTGACCGGGTACTCCGGCCGTCCGTTGCACTTGATCGGTGCTGCCGGGATGCTGTTCTTTGCCATCGGAGGCATTGGGATGACGTACCTATCAGCGATGTGGGTGATCACGCGCCTATCACATTCGATGCATGACATTCACCTGCACGAGACGGCAATATTCTATTACTGCATCACTGCGCTATTGTTGGGCGCCCAATTCTTGCTCGCCGGTTTGCTCGCCGAATTGATCGTTTCGCGGACTCATGGGATGAATGATTCCTACAGCATCGCCCAGCGCGTGCCTGCGGAGAAAACGTGATACGCGAAGAGACGACTCAGACGGCCGCCGACGAGCGGGCTGTGAGACGATCGATCTACCACGTAATTGTATGCGTCGCTCTCGCATTGGCGGCCGGACGAATGGCGGTGGTGACGAGCAGCGAAGGGGATACAGCCTTTCTGAGCGCCAATGACCGCAGCCGGTGGTGCACCGTCGCATCGCTGGTCGAACACGGCACCTACGCGATTGACAAACAGATCGCCATCGTCAATCCCATCCACCGCCACCGTCGACCGTGGCAGACGATTGACAAGGTTCGACACGTCGGCTCGGACGGCAAACAACATTACTACAGCAGCAAGCCTCCGCTTCTGCCTACCATGGTCGCCGGCGTCTACAAACTGGTCCATCTTGTCACCGGCATGACGCTGACAGAGCATCCGATCTACGTCGCGCGCATCGTGCTCGCACTGGTGAATCTACCGATGCTCGCGATCTTCTTTTACGCCACGATCGGTTGCATCGAACGAATTGGCCGCAGCCATTGGGGGCGCTTATTCGCTTCGATTGCCGCCTGCTTCGGCACGATGATGTTGCCGTTTGCCGTGTCCCTCAATAATCATCTTCCCGCGGCCACGGCCACCGCCGCTGCGATGTGGCTTTACGTTTTCGCGGCACAGAAAATCGCCGCATCGACCGACGACATCTCATCGCGCGTCTCGATGTGGGTTTGGGTCGCGGCGGGCATCAGCGCCGCGTTCGCCGCAGCCAACGAATTGCCGGCGCTTTCAATGATGGGCCTCTGGTTCTTGCTTTTCGCGCTGCTCAAACGGTCTTCGATCCTGCCATTTGGCCTTGGTGTCATCGTGGTCGCGGTCGCCTTTTTCGGCACCAACTGGATCGCACACGAAAGCTTTCGACCACCCTACGCACATCGCGGCAACGGTGCACCCATCGCCGATCTCAATTCGACCGCGAGTGAGCCCGATGACGAACTCAAAAGTGAAATTGAATCAGCTTTGGAGAGACGCCAATTAGCGCCGGAGGGAGAAGTCGTGATTGTTCCTTCGGACGAGCCGCAACGTTGGGTTGCCAAGGTTGACGAGACCTATTTCGCTCTGCTGAAGAACGAAACGGGCTGGAAACTTGCCCACTGGGATGACTGGTACGAGTACCCCGACACCTATTGGCGAGATGGGATGCGTCGCGGCGTTGATCGCGGTGAACCCTCCAAGGCAATTTATTTGCTCCACATGACCATCGGACACCATGGGCTTTTTTCGTTGACGCCGATTTGGCTGCTTGTCCCGCTGGGAATGATTGGCGGTCTCTGGACAGGCCCGAGTTATTTTCGAAAGCTAGCATTCGCCGTGCTATTGGCAACAACCGTTTGCTTGCTTTTCTATCTCAACCGGCCGCTGATCGATCGTAACTACGGCGGTGTAAGTGTTTGTTTTCGCTGGATGTTGTGGTTCGCACCGCTGTGGTTGCTGGTCATCACGCCTGTTATCGACAAGCTTGGCCATGCGAAGGGCCGCAGGATGATGCTGATCGCGATGCTTGCAATCAGCGTTTTTTCTGTTTCCGCGTCGATCGATTCACCGTGGCAGTCTCCCTGGCTGTACCGTTTTTGGCAGTTTTTGGGCTGGATCAACGTCTGAACGCAGGACTAGTATCGCGACGAAGTGCGATGGAGTTCACGTCCAGCTTGCCATTGGAAGGCAACCAGGTTGAGCGGCCCCCAAGATGCGCCGGCACCGCGACGTCCGAGGCGTTTGTCTCGGTGGTTCACCCTTGCGCTGACGTTGTTGGCGACCTTCTTTTTGTTCCGTGCGTTGGCGCCACCGACTCTTGGTGAAACGGCACGTCGCCATTTTCTGTCACAACTTCAAGACCACTATCGCGGCTACGAGGTTTCGATCCGGCGGGGCCACTTCGATCCCGACGTGGGGTTGGTATTCGAGGATCTACGAATTGCCGAGGCTGCCTCGTCGACGTTTCAGTACGGTTCGCGCGAGATGGTGCGCATCGAACGGATGACCGTGGTCGCAGAGGTGCATCCGGAGTTGTTGATCGACAAAAAAATCCCGCTGGTCACAAAACGTGTCGTGATGGATGGCGTCCAGGCGAATGCCTGGTTGAGCGAAGGAAAGATTTCGCTTGCCGCTTTGATACCTCTGCCGAATCTTGGGCCGGTCACCCCACGGATGGATTTGCGCCGCGTCAGTTTTCGTTTGCTCGATGGGATATCAAATGACCGCCCCATCAATGCTGAGTTCGAGAATGTGACGGTGCTGAACACACCCTCGTCGACCGGCGACATCGACCAATCCATTACGATTCAAGGGTCGACTGATTTCGCAAACGGCGTGTTGGTCAAGATTGAAAAGAAAGGGGGCCAGACAGATCTTCGCTGTGCCGTGCAGGGGGCCTTTCTAAGTCGCGATTTGTACGACCGATTGCCCAGTGAGTGGTCGACCGCGGCGAGGCATGCACGGGACTTACAATGTGTTTGCGACGCAACGCTGGCTTTGCACACAACGGCCGGGGGCGACACCAATTATCAACTTCGGACGACCGTTCACGAAGGTCGCTTCTCGCATCCCTCGTTGCCCAAGCCGATTTCGCATTTACGCGGGATCGTGAACTGCGACCCGGAGGGAATCTCGATCGAGGCGTCGCACGGCACACTTGGTGACGCGGTGGTTCGGGCGACCGGTCGTATCGACGGCTATCGATGGCCATGCGATGCCGTGCTGAATCTTAGCACACGCGGCTTGCTGCTGGATGAACGTTTCGCAGCGACGCTTCCTCCCTCGATGCAATCAAACTGGGATCGCTTGAAACCTCTGGGACGGATCGACATCGACGCAAAGATCGCTCACGTCCAATCGCAATGGAAGACGGATGCCACGATCATCTGCAAAGGGGTCGATGTCCGTTACGACAAGTTCCCCTACCCGATCGAGAGCCTGGTCGGCAAGATTGTGGTTCGCGACAACATCGCATCAACCCAGTTGCTTGACGGGCGAATCGGCGGCAACCGTATGCAATGTGCCTTTCGCGCACCGATTCGACCGGGGATTACAAATGAGAAATCATTCGTGATTGCTACCGATGGGGCCATCCCGATTGACCGGACCTTGATCAAGGCTCTCTCACCCCGCGGACGTCCGACAACCAAACTTGAAACGTTCGCCCGTTCGCTGAGCCCGCGTGGCTCGGTCCACCTGGCGACCGCAAAACTGACAACCGATGCATCGGGTCGCCCGCATCGAAAAATCGACCTTCGCATCATCGACGGTCACCTCCGCTACGACAAGTTTGCTTATCCACTTTACAACGTCTCGGGTAAGCTCCAGGTCGACGACGAGCTGGTCCAGCTGGTCGGATTCCGCGCCACCAATGCGAATGCGGGCGTCGTGATGTGCAACGGTTCCTATCGCATGCCGGCGGCGAATCCGGAAGCCAGCGAGTTCCGGATCACCGATGCCGCGGTGTCGGCGGCGACCGATTCGCAGATGTCGCTCAACTTTCGAGCGAACAACATTCCGATGGACGAGGCACTACGGAGTTCCTTGCCCCTTTCGACGCGACAAACCTGGGATGCAATCTCGCCCAGCGGCGTGCTCGACGAATTGACCGTGACACTGAATCAACAGGGTGTCGGCACGTCGCTCGATCTCGACGTGACGGCGCGACAACGCGAGAACGGCCAGGTCACGAATCGGTCGCTGAGTCTGAGACCCACCGCCCTGCCTTACCGCATCGATGTTGTCGACGGCACCGTCCGGTTTGACGGTTCGGAAGTCACGATTGAATCGATCAACGGAAAACATGATGCGTCGACGCTGTCAGCCGATGGGCGCTGTGTCCAAGATGAAAACGGTCGCTGGGAACTGCTCTTGAATTTACACAGCGGAAGCCGGCTTCATCCGGACGCGGAATTGATCGCGGCGATTCCGAGTCAGATGCGTGAGGCAATGCGGCGATTGCAACTCCGCGGACCGGTCAGCGTTCGCGGTCAAACACGCCTTGCGCTGCCCGACGCGACGCACGCTGAACCCTCCATCCAATGGGATCTCGTCCTGCAACTCGAGGGCAATCGCATCGCCGACGTCGGACCGGTGCATTCACTGCGAGGCGAAGTCTCAGTCAGGGGCGTGCGCGACGAAATGGGAATCCGGGCGCTGGGCGATGTGGGAATTGATTCCATGCACGTTTACGACTTGCAGATAACGGGAATTCGCGGCCCGTTTTCGATCGAAGGCGATCGATTGCTGTTGGGCGGCCAAAGCGTCGACCGAAAAATCGAACCCGCGAACGACGACGCACCGGCACGCCGAGTTTCGTCGATCCGCGGAAAACTTTTCGATGGCACGATCGACATGGACGGTGAAGTGGTCTTGTCATCGGGAGGCTTTGACGTCGGTCTCGCCGTCCGCAGTGGAAAAGTTCCGACGTTGCTGGCAGACTTCGGCCAGGGTGACAACGAGTTGACCGGCGCTTTTTCCGGCCAAGCACAGTTGCAAGGCAACCTTGGGTCCGCGGATCTGTTGAAAGGAAGCGGCGCGGCGCGGGTCAGCGGGGCCAACCTCTACAAATTACCTCTGATCGTCAAAGTGTTGAATCTGCTGCGTGTAACGCCGACGAAGGACGTCGCGTTCACCGACGGCGAAGTTGAATTCACAATCTTTGGCGACACAATGACTTTCAACGACCTGCAGATCTGGGGTGATCTCGTGACGCTGCACGGTGGCGGCACCCTCGACCGGCGACGGGAACTGGATTTGACATTCAACACGCGAGTCAGTCCAAAAAACTCGTTCACGCACGTCTTTCGACCACTCCGCAGCCAACGTTACACACTATGGACGATCGACGTTCGTGGTCCGCTGCACGCGCTCGAGATCGAGCGGCGTGCTCTCGAGGGTGTGGGTGAAACATTGGAACGATTGATACCCGGGATGAGTCATGACGAATCGAACCAACGGGAAGAATCGGCCAGCTTGTTTGGACGTTGGCTGCGTTGATCAACCTGCAATCGAGGAGAATTAACAAAGGTGAATATCAACCCAAGCGCGGCCGCTTCGGTGGCCGGCACGGCACGCGCCGCGGCTCGCGGCGGAGAGGCCGATAACCAGGCGACCGAGTCAAGCCGCCAACAATCAGTGAAAGAAACGCCCGCTGGGAAAGCAGCAGACTCGAGCGCCGTTGACGCCGGTGATCAAACTGACGACCGCGGTGGAAATGGCCGCCAATTACTCGACTATTTCGAAAGCTCCGACGAGCAGCAGGAAGAGGACGAACAGAATTCGCCTGCCCAGCCCCGTTCCGCCTCCCCCGAGGGAACCGGCGGACACCTCGATTTGGAAGCTTGACGCTTCGCTCACGCGCCCGGATGTCGCATCCGCTTCTCCGTACGGTTACGATCCCTGTTGGATCATGACCTGCGAATCGCGGTGAGGCAAAGCGTTGAAGAATCCAATTATCGGCCGACCGCTGATGGTCGCCGCCACAACACTACTCGCAACTGTATCGCTTGCGAGTGATTCGTCCCGCCCAAACGTTGTCCTGATCATGACGGACAATCACGGGGCCTGGACGTTGGGCTGCTATGGCAATCCCGACATACGCACGCCGAACATCGATCGCCTTGCCGCCGAAGGTACGCTGTTCACGCGCGCATTCGCGTCCAACCCCGTCTGTTCGCCGACTCGTGCGACGGTTCTGACCGGGTTGATGCCGTCTCAACATGGCGTTCACTCGTTTCTCTCAGGCGGACGTCTACAAGTCGGTCCCGACGCGCGATGCACGCTCGACGAATTGACCTCGTTGCCCGAAGTGCTGCGCGAGGCGGGCTACGACTGCGGCCTGGTGGGCAAGTGGCATCTCGGCGACAACCTGCGTCCTCAAGAAGGACTCGATGATTATTGGATCACGATGCCGCACGGCGGAACGAGTACGTTCTACAACGCGCAAGTGATTGAAAACGGTGAGATACGATCCGAGCCAAAGTACTTGACGGACCTATGGACTCAGCACGCAATCAAGTTCATTGATTCGCGAGCCGGAAAAGAAGCACCGTTCTTCTTGTTTCTTTCCTACAACGGCCCTTACTCACTTAGCCGATTGTTGCTTCGAGATGGCAAGAATCGTCACCGGGAATACTACGCCGACAAAGAGCTCGCCTCGTTTCCCCGAACGAAGCCTCATCCGTGGCAGTTGAACAACCGCGATTACATCAACAATCCAACCTCGATCCGCCGCGTCGCAACCGAAGTCAGCGGTGTTGATGACGGAGTCGGTGACGTGATGAAAGCGCTCGAGACACACGGGTTGGACGAAGACACTCTCGTCGTGTTCATCGCCGACCAGGGTTGGGTGGGCGGCCACGGTGGCTTTTTCGGAATGGGAGATCACACACGCCCGCTGACCGCTCGAGACGGCATGATGCAGATCCCTTTGATCTGGCGACATCCCGAAAGGATCGCTTCGGGTGTCCGCCGCGATCAATTGATCGCCAATTACGACGTGATGCCGACATTGCTCGGGCACCTATCGATGGGCGAGAGTCTTCCCAGTGCGCCAAAATCTCCGGGAAGAGATTTTTCCGCATTGCTCACGGCACCGGCGACATCCCCGGTGGGCGCTGAAGAATCCGATTCTCGATCCCCAGAGGCCAACGCCGCCGAGACTTCTCGCGAGGCGGTCTATTACGAGTTTGAGAACCTGCGCTGCGTCCGCACCGCGACCCACAAGTACATTCACCGCCATCCCAACGGTCCACACGAACTTTACGACCTCGCCTCCGACCCGGATGAGTTTGTGAATCTTGTCGGCGACGCCCGCAGCAGGGGATTGCGTGAGCAATTGAAGCAACAGCTCGATGCGTTTTTCGCGGAATACTCGGTTCCCAAGTATGACATGTGGAACGGCGGCACCTCCCAAGTCCGGATTCACGACGGCGTCGACGAAGAGATCGCACAACTTTCCCCTGCCGATCCGCCGCCTCTTTCCGATGGATTCATGCCCGCACCGATATCGGTGCCCGATGGTTTCTCCGTCGAATTAGCCGCAGGACCGCCGCTGGTGACTCATCCAACGATGGCCTGTTTTGACGACATTGGCCGGTTGTACGTTTGTAATAACGCCGGCGTGAACATGACCAGCGACGAGTTGGAAAAGAACCTTCCCAACACGATTCGACGTTTGGTCGATTCCGACGGCGACGGCCGATTCGATTCCTTCACGGTGTTTGCGGACAAGATGACCTTTCCGATGGGCGGAGTTTGGCAAGACGGCTCGCTCTACGTTGCCTCGCCACCAAATATCTGGCGTTTGACCGACACGGATGACGACGGCGTCGCCGATCAACGCGAGATCATCGTGGACGAATTCGGATACACCGGAAACGCGGCAAGCATTCACGGTTGCTTTACCGGACCCGACGGGCGCCTCTACTGGACCGATGGGTACCACGGTCACGAATTCAAAGATGAGGCCGGCAACATCACCAGCAAGCGCGAAGGTTCTTACCTTTTCTCGTGCCGCGGCGACGGCTCGGACGCGCGGATTCATTGCGGCGGCGGAATGGACAACCCGGTCGAAGTCGACTTTACCGATTCGGGCGACATGCTGGGGACCGTCAACATTCTGTACACCCGACCTCGAGTCGATTGCCTGGTTCACTGGTTGCACGGCGGAGCCTATCCGCATCGCGAGCGGGTGTTGGGCGAACTCAAGGTCACCGGCGATCTTCTCGGTCCCGTGCACCGCTTTGGTCACGTCGCTGTATCGGGTTTGACCCGTTACCGAAGCGGTGTGATGGACCATCGTTGGAGTGATGACTTGTTTGCGACCTTTTTCAACAGTGGAAAGGTGGTGCGACTCGGCTTGGCTAAGAAGGGTTCGACTTACGATGTGACCCAGCACGAATTTCTTTCTTCTTCCAGCCGCGAATTTCATCCCACGGATGTTCTAGAGGATGCCGACGGCAGCCTGCTAGTCGTCGATACCGGCGGATGGTTTTACCGCGGTTGTCCGACCTCCCAGTACGCCAAGCCGGAGCTGCTGGGCGGTATTTATCGTGTCCGTCGCGACGGCATGACCACGATGGTCGATCCCCGCGGCCTGCGGATTGATTGGCAAAAACAATCACCCGCGTCCCTGGTCAAGCTCTTGAACGATACGCGCTTTGCGGTTCGCCAGCAGGCGATCGAGCGGTGTGCGGCGCGCGGCGAGGAAACTTTGCCCTTACTGCGGTCATCGATCGTGCGCAGCGACATACGCGTCCGCAGGAACGCCGTTTGGGCATTGTCACGGATGGCGACGAACGAGCGTTTGCGAACGGACGCCCGCGAAGCATTGCGGCCAGCCCTGAAGGACGCTGACGCGGCGGTGCGTCAGGCGGCCTGTCGGGCGATTGGTGAATTCGCCGAAGCAATGGACGCATCCCAAATCCTGCCACTGCTGGCCGATCCAATCGCCTCGGTAAGACGCGGGGCGGCAACCGTGCTGGGAAAGGTCGGTGATCGTCAAGCGATTCCCTCGCTGGTAGCTGCGCTGGATCGTCCGGGCATCGATCGATCGGAGGAGCACGCCCTTGTCTATGCACTCATCGAAATCGGGGATTCCTCCGCCGTGCGGAGCCAGGTTTGGAATGGAAAACTCCGCGATCGCGCCGTCGTCGCTGCCATGACAGCGGTCGAACAGATCGATCCCAGCAGCATCTCCTACAAAGACGCCGTGGGGCTGATGAACTTTGACACCAGCAGCGGCAACTTGCTCAAACGCATTCTGAAAAGGAATCCGCAGTGGGCGGACGATGTTACCTCCCTGGTGGGCAACTGGATTGCGACTGGCCAGGGCCCATCGCGTTATCCGACCATCAATGATGCTCTCGACGCGTATCTCGATTCCCCCGCGATGGCGTCGCTTGTGGGGCAGTGGCTGGAATCAGACATCGAAGAATCGCGAGCGTTGGCGCTGGGCACCCTGGCGCGTGCCGGACGAATCGCCCCGAGTCAAAGCTGGGTCGGGCCGCTTCGCGACATGTTGCAGTCCTCCGACGAGAGGACCGTGCGAAGCGCAATGATGGCCGTGGCGGGGATGCAGGGGAACGAATTCGCCGCACAACTTGACTCACTGGCCGCGGATCAGAAACGTTCCATGACGCTACGCACCGAGGCTCTCACGGCGCTGGTCAAAGGATCCGCAAAGCTTGAGCCACAGATGTTCGAGCGACTGCTGCAAACGTATCGCGAATCGGGTTCGCCGACGGCTGCCGCCGCTGCGGCAAGACTGTTGGGAGTGTCGCAGCTGACTGCTGGGCAACTCGAGAAAGTTGCACCACTTGTTCGCAGCGCGTCCCCTGGCGATCTCCGCGAACTTCTGCGTGCTTTTCAACGCAACGTGAACCACAACGCTGCCGAGGCCCTGTTGGAATCCCTGGAGTCAGCTGACTCCTTTTCATCAATCGAGGTGCATGAGTTCTCGGATGTTGTCAAACGATTTCCGACCGAAACGCTGGACCGCGCCAATCGGCTTCTCGACCGGCTCAAACAGCATCACCAAACAAAGCTGCTACGATTGCAGGTGTTGCGTGATCGCCTCGATCAAGGCGATGCCGGGCGCGGAAAACAGGTCTTCCACAGCGAAAAAGCCAAATGCAGTTCCTGTCACCGGATCGGGGACCAGGGTAAAGCGGTAGGTCCCGACTTGTCGACCATTGGTGCAAATCGATCGGCAATTGATCTGTTGGAGTCGATGGTGTTTCCGTCGGCGAGTATCGTCCGGGACTACGAGACGCACAAAGTCTTGACGGTCGACGGTCGCGCCCTCACGGGTCTCGTCATCGGCGAATCGGCGGACGACATTCGGATCCAGCAAGCGAGCGGTGAGATCATCGCAATCGCACAGGGCGATATTGAATCGATCGCGCCGAGCAGTGTTTCGATCATGCCCGCGGGTTTGGACGAGACACTGACCGAAGATCAGTTGCTGGATGTCGTGAAGTACCTTCAAAGTTTGACGTCGCATGGCGTCGCGGGAGAAATTGAGTGACCGATCGCCGACAACTGCTCAAGGGCACCTTGGCCGCGGCCGCCACGGTCGGACTTGGAATGCCTCGCGCTGCCGCAGCCGACAATCCGGTCACCCGCGAAAACGCCCATGCTGGATCGACCGATTGGCAATTAACACGCGTTCGCACCGACACGCGCGGCGGCGTTCGATCGTCGCGTATCGAAGGTTACTGCTCGCGACAAAGCGTCGCCGCCGGCGAAACAATCGACCTCTTTGTTTCAACCGATCCAGCCCAGGAATTCATCATCGAAGTTTTTCGCACCGGGTACTACGGTGGCCGCGGCGCGAGGCTGATGAAAACGATCGGCCCGCTCGAAGGATTCAAACAAAGTGTACCTGAGCACGGCCCGAAACGGCTGCGTGAATGTCGTTGGAAAAAGTCGGCGTCGCTTGAAATCCCTTCAAACTGGACAAGCGGCGTTTACATCGGCCGATTGACGACCTTGTCCGATTCGACCGGACACGGATACTGGCAAAGCTACATCGTGTTCATCGTGCGCGATGATCGCGACGCCGACATCCTGTTTCAATGCAGCGACAACACGTGGCAAGCATACAACCAATGGCCCGATCGCGACTCCGTTTACACACACCCCAAGGGTAACCAGGGTCCCTGGGCGGACGTCAGCTTTGATCGGCCGTACGGGATGTATCCGCAGATCTTCGAGAACCCGCAAACGGTCGGCAGCGGCGAATGGCTTTGCTTCGAGTTCCCAATGGCATATTGGTTGGAACAACAGGGTTACGACGTTACCTACTGCAGCAACTCCGACATGCTCTCGCCGGCGCGCGGACTCAAATGCAAAGCCTTCTTGAGCGTTGGTCACGACGAGTACTGGGACCTTCGGCAATACAAGAGCGTGGTTGCACTGCGTGACGCGGGAGTGAACCTGATGTTTCTGTGCGGGAATTCGGTCTGCTGGGTCAGTCCCTTTCGCTCGGCCAGTGATGGAAGGGAAAACCGGATCCTGTATCGCGGCGGGCCGTACGGTGGCGACTACAAATGGGCGATGCAGCGTGAAAAAGAGCATGGCCCGTTTCCGCATCGCGGTCCCGACGAGGGTTACTTGATGGGGGCTCGAAACGTCGATCCGGTCAACGGCGGCGGCGACTGGATCTGTACACGGCCCGAGCATTGGATTTACACGGGCACCGGAATGAAAAATGGTGATCGGATCCCGGGGTTGATCGGCTGGGAATACCACGGTGATCCGCCCGATATCGAAGGACTCGAGATTGTTGCCGAAGGCACCGCACTGCAGGGCGGCGTGAATCCGCAGCGATGGACCGCGACGTTCTATCCCGGGCCGAGGGACAACTTTGTCTTCAACGCGTCGACGATCTGGTGGTGCCAGGGATTGTCCAGCCCGCCGGGGCATCAATTGCCGTGGTCGCATTGGTCCCGTCCGCATGGCCCGGATGCGCGGGTAGACCAGATCACGCGAAACCTGCTCGACCGCGCCGTTTCCCCTTGGTTCGGGAGGCCGCGAGGCGGTGAGTGAGCATTGTGCGGGCTGTTGATGATAGAAAATCGGGAAATAGTTGGGAGGATTGCGCCCTGGAAACTGGCGTCTGCCGCCAAGCTATTAAGCTGATAGTGTTTTCATTCCTCCTGGTTTTGCACCGGTGCCCGATTCCCTCCTGCAACTTGCCGAACGGATGTTCGTCGGACCGGTTTGGCCCGCGTCGATCCTGGTATGCCTGTTGGTCCTGTACACGATTCTGGCGTTGATCGGTCTGATCGACCTGGGCTTCGACGTTCCGGATGTTGATCTCGATCCGGGTGTCGATATCGATGTGGCGTTGGATGTCCCGGATGTGGATGTCCCGACGGTCGATATTCCCGGTGTTGAAATGCCGGACGTTGACGCCGGCCACGGCGCCCACGTTGACGTTGATTTCCTGCACGGCCTTGGGGGCGCGACGGTCCGTTGGACGAATTTTGGTCGGGTGCCGGTCGTGTTGTGGGGCGGAGTATTTGCCGTTGCTTTCTGGAGTGTTTCCTATGGGCTCTGGCACAGCTACGACACGAATCGTTACGACCCCGTTTGGATACCGAGCGTGTTATTGGCGATCCGCAATTTCGTGATAGCCACCGGGATCACCAAGCTGGTCACCCAGCCGATGCTGGGCTACTTCGTCGATCCGCCATCCTACAGTGCGCAGAAATTGCTTGGGGCGACATGTGAGATTTGCACGACGGAGGCGACACCGGAATTTGGCCAAGCCAAGTTTCGGACCAATGCATCGCCGTTGCTATTGAATGTTCGCACCGATGGCGCGCACATCACGAAGGGGACGGAAGTTCGGATTATCGGTTTCGACCGGGATAAACGCATTTACAAAGTCACTCATCTTCAACCGGAGACGCAATCGTGACGTTCAGTTTTATATTGGCCCAGTCCGTTGATTGGACCTCGGGTCCCATGATCGCTCTGTACGTGTTGATCTTCGCCGTGATCGCGGCGCTGACCACGTTCAAGAAGTACTACATCGTCGTCGGCCCCGATCGCGCGATCGTCAAATCCGGCCTCGGCGGCCTTGATGTCACCACTGCCGGCGGCAAATTCATTGTGCCGCTGTTCCATCGCTATGACTTCATGGACTTGACGCTGAAGAGCTTCGAGATCAGCCGTGAGGGGAGCGAGGGTCTGATTTGCCAGGACAATATCCGTGCCGACATCAAGGTGGCGTTCTTCATCCGCGTCGACAACACGCAGGAAGAGATGAAGGAAGTCGCCCAATCGATCGGTGCCAAGCGGTGCAGTGAGATCGATACCCTGCGCGAATTGTTCGACGCGAAATTCAGTGAAGCACTGAAAACTGTCGGGAAGCAATTCGATTTCGTCGATCTGTATGACCAGCGTGACAAATTCAAAGACGAAATCCTGAAGGTGATCGGAACCGATCTGAATGGTTATCGGCTGGATGACGCGGCAATCGACTATCTCGAACAAACACCGCTGCAGATGTTGAGCCCGACCAACATCCTCGATGCCGAGGGGATCAAAAAGATCACCGAACTGACAGCCACCGAGAAGGTAAAGGAGAACCAATTCACGCGTGACAAGGAAAAAACGCTGAAGAAACAGGATGTCGAGGCGGAGGAAACGATCCTTGCGCTCGAGCGACAGCGTGTCGAGGCGGTTGAAAAACAGGCACGCGAAATCGCCGAAATCACGGCTCGCGAACAGGCATCGGCGAAGAAGGTCGAAGAAGAACAACGGCTTGAATCCGAACGCGCGAGAATCGTCACTGACGAAGAACTCGGAATTGCCGAGGAAAACATGTCACGTCAAATCCTGGTTGCACAGCGCAACAAGGAGAAGACCGACGCCGTCGAATTGGAACGTGTCAGCCGTGACCGTGACCTCGAAATGACCGAACGACTCCGGGTCGTTGGCGTCGCCGATGTCGAAAAGGAAAAGGCGATCGAAGTCGAGAAACGCAATATCCAGGAAGTGATCCGCGAACGCGTCGCCGTCGAACGGGCCGTCGTCGAAGAACAGGAACGGATCAAAGACACCGAAGAAGTCGCTGCGGCCGAACGTCTCAAGAAGGTGCAAGTCACCGCGGCTGAGATGAAGGCCCAGGAAGAATTGATTCGGCAAACCAAGCTCGCGCAGGCCGAGAAAGAAGCGAGTGAGTTGCTGGCCGAAAAGATTCGCATCGAAGCCGAAGCGAACAGGGACGCCGCGGAGAAAGAAACCGCTGCGACAAAAATGCTCGCCGAAGCCGAAGCGGCCAAGTCCGCCGCATCCGGATTGGCCGAAGCGACCGTCCAGGAGGCCAAGGCGGCCAGCCTCGAGAAAGAAGGAACCGCCGAAGCGTCCGTGCTGCAGAAAAAAGCAATCGCCGAAGCCAAGGGGATCGAAGCCAAGGCCGACGCGATCGAAAAGGAGGGCCTGGCCGAAGCCAACGTCGCACGCGAGAAGTACCACAGCGAGGCGACCGGCATCACCGAGAAAGCCGAAGCGATGAAACAGCTCGACAGCGTCGGGAAAGAACACGAAGAGTTCAAACTCGAACTGGACAAAGAGAAGGAAGTCGAGATTGCCGCTATCAACGCTCAACGAGGCATCGCCGAAAGCCAAGCCGGCGTCGTCGGAGACGCCCTCAAGAGCGCACGTATCGATATCGTCGGCGGAGATGGAGAATTCTTCGACCAGATCACTTCGGCGGTCAAGGGAGGCAAGGCAATCGATCGCTTCGTCTACAACAGCAAAGTCGCTACCGACATCAAAGACACGTTCTTCGACGGGAATGCGGAATACTTCAAGGACCAGTTGTCCGAGCTGATCAAACAGTTCAACCTCGACACCGATGGCGTGAAAGACCTGTCGATCGCCGCACTGATTGCGAAGATGATGGGATTGGCGAGCACCGACGACGTGCGGACGCAACTGACCAGCCTGCTGAGCATGGCCGGAACCGCCAACATTGCCGACCAGAAAGCGGGACGGCTGCTGGCCGCATCCGCCGCGGCAAGCAACGGAAAGAATGCTTAAGAATTTCCAAGGCGGACAGGTTACGGATCGCTGTGGGTGTGCACTGGCACCCGCAGCGATCCGGCTTGATTTAGGCCGCCACCTGTTCACCGTTTACCTTCACGCCCATGACTGAGACTCAACTCGCTGCCGGCACCTACGAGGTTCTACGCAACCGTCTCCGCGATGCGGCAGCGGACCTGCGTTCACGGCTCGCCGAGCTGAATGAAGAGCGTGCGGAAGTCTTCGGCAATATCGAAACCGTTCTGATCGCCACCGAACGGGTGACGACCGAGCACAACTGTATCCCCAGGGATCTGGTAGCCGTCGGTGACGAATTCCTGTTCGGTTACAACGTCCAATTCGGACTGAAAACCGACATCGGATTGGCAGACGTCTTTTCGGCCTATCGCTTCAGCGATCACCAGTTTCATGAATCATCGCTCGGACTGGTCGGCGACGAACGATTCAACAGCGACTTTCATGAACTGTATCGATTCTACAAGGGCACTCGTTTCGCGAGGTTCTTTCGCACCGGGCCCATGTTGCACATGGTTTTCCAGGTCGGCAAGACACATCGCGACATCAAATCGTTCAAGTGGCGGGTCACACCGGACGCCCTCGAGTATATCGACAACCGCAGCGAGCACGAGGTCCGCGACCCGCCGCAACACGAATTCCGTTGGACACGTACGACTCGCGACCAGCATCGTTATGGTGCGCACCCGCACATTTCGATCGAAGATGCTGTCTTTGTCGAAACGGTTGGCGGTGATCTGACCATCAAGGTCGAGAACAACACCGACAGCGGCGGCGGGATCTACGCCGAACCGGTCGACAATTCAGACCAAACGCTTGACGATGCCGAAATCTACTACACGATCATCGGCAATTTGATCCTGCTGAAAGTAAGACCGTACCAGGAGGACAAGTTCCGATACCTGGTATTCAATGGAAAGATCCAACAGGCGATGCGCCTCGACGAAATCGAGCACTCCTGTGTGATGCTGCCCGGCGACCAGGGACTGATCTTTCCAGGCGGCTACTATTTGCAGACGGGCGAATTCAAACGCTTCGATCACGGCTTGAGCGACATGCGATACCAACGCACCGTCGCTTCGTCCAACGGCGAAGACTTCCTCTACCTGTTTTATAATCCCGAGTCGGGGACCTACGTCCAGCTTCGCTACAACGTGATCCGCCAAACCGTCGAGACGCCGCTGGTTTGTCATGGCCAAACCTTGTTCGAAGGCGGCGAGATGGTCTGTTTCCAGACCCAGGACGATCCGCAAAAGCATCACGCCGTCCAGATCTGGCAGACCCCTTTCACCGGTGCCAACTTCGTGCCGGAGAACCAGACGGATTCGCTGCTGTTTAAGATCGGCAACAAAGAAATTGTCCGAGGGATGGCCGAATGCACCGAGATTCTGCAGTTGATCGACAAGGACGACAGCTACGAAGGGTTGTACGTCGATTTGGTCAAGAAATCGTCCGACGTGCTCGACAGCTATTTCTGGATTGACAAGTCGGAGACGAAAAACCTTGCCGACCCGGTGCGAAAAATCCACGAGGCGGCCAGCGCCGCGGTCGAAGAATTCGAAAAAGTAGTACGCGTCCGCCGTGACACCCAGCAGCGGACCAAGCAGGTACAGGATGCGATCGAGTCGCTGATCAAATCGATCGAACGAAGCCGCTTTGAATCCATCGACGACTACGTTTCATCGCTCGCCAGCCTGCGGGAACAGCGTGGACACGCACTCGGCTTGAAAGAGCTGAGGTACGTCGACGAATCTGTGATCGAAGAATTACAGGCAACAACCGCCGAACGGGCCGAGCGGTTGAGCCGCCGCTGCGTCGATTTCCTGCTGACCCCGGGATCGCTCGATCCCTATGTCAATCGTGTTCAAAAGGCCGGAGAACAGGTTGATACCGTATCGACCGTTGCAGAGGCGAAGAAACTCGAAGAAGAAATTGACGCCACCGCGGCCCAACTCGAGCTGCTTACCGAGACGGTGAGCAATCTGCGAATCGACGACGCGACCAAACGGACCGAGATCATTGATTCGATCGGCAACGTGTTCGCCTCGCTCAATCGCGTCCGCAGCTCGCTCAAGGCACGTGTAAGCGAACTGGTCAGCGTCGAAGGGAAGGCCGAATTTGCATCACAGCTGAAATTGCTGGAACAAACCACGGCCGGATACCTCGACGTTTGCGATTCGCCGCAGCGATGCGACGAATACCTGACGCGGCTGATGGTCCAGCTTGAAGAACTTGAGGGCCGGTTTGCGGAGTTTGACGAGTTTGTCATTCAATTGGCCCAGCGCCGCGAAGACGTGTACGCAGCGTTTGAATCGCGAAAGGTGGCGCTGATTGAAAAGCGCAACCGCCGCGCCGAGTCACTTGCTTCCGCAGCCGACCGAATCCTCAAGGGGGTCGACTCACGCGTCAACAAGATGGAATCGACCGACGAGATTGCCGCGTATTTCGCCGGCGATCTGATGGTCGAAAAGGTCCGCGATATCATCACCCAGCTTGACGAGCTCGATGATGCCGTCCGCGTCGAGGATCTCGAAAGTCGGTTGAAGACGATTCGCGAAGATGCCACGCGGCAACTCAAGGATCGCCAGGACCTGTACGAAGACGGGGGCGACGTAATCCGGCTGGGGAACCAGCGTTTCGCGGTCAACACCCAGCCGCTCGATTTGACGACCGTGCTGCGCGGAGGCGATTTGAGCCTGCACCTGACCGGGACACAATTCTTCGAAAAGCTTCATGACGAAGCTCTGTTGGCGGCCCGCGATCTCTGGAACCAGGAACTGGTCAGCGAGAACCGCGAAGTCTACCGTGCAGAGTTCCTTGCCGTTGACCTGTTTGAGACCCTGGAATCATTTCCATCGACCATCAACGCAAATTGGATTCAGTCGCAGAGCGGCGGACGCTTCGACGAAGGCTACGCAAAGGGGGTTCACGATACCGACGCCGCGACGATCCTTTCGGCATTGGTAGAAATCGATTCGTCGATCGGGCTGCTGCGACACGCACCGACGATTCGCGCCGCAGCGTTGCTGTGGTTCCACAAGTTGCTCAATGCGAAAAGTCGCAAAGCGATGATCGATTGGATCGGCGGCTTTGCCAAGTTGGCCCAGGCATACCCCAACGCCAGACCGGCGGTCGAGTTTCGCCAGCGGCTGACCGAGCTGGCCGAATCGGACCGTGAACAATGGGGACCCGTTTTCGATGCGGATACCTCCCCGAGCCGCATTGCGGCGTACCTGTTCGACGAGTTAACGCATGCCCCGAAAAAACCAGTCGTGAGCGGGCAAGCAGCAGATTTGTTTGAGGCCTTCTCGGCGGCGATCCCGGATGTAGACCGTGACAAGTTGCTGTCCAGCGTTCTCAAAAATGAATCGGATCCAATTCGTGCATTCATTCTCGCGCGGAACTGGGTCGATGCGTACCTGAAAACACACGCCAGAGAGGAAGAGATCGACCCTGCCATCGGCTACCGAGACGAGTTGGCGTGGACCGTGCTTTCCGGTGGGACAGGTTCTATGAGACGCTCGGAAGCAACGATTGCACGGAAGCTCGAGGACATGGCGGGCAACCACCCGCGGATCGTGCGGGGTGAGATGAACCTTCATTTCCACGAGATCCTTCGCCGCGTTCGCGCGTATCGTGAAGATGTCGTCCCGAGATTTCGCCGTCTCCATGAAACCAAGAACCGTGTGGTGGACGAATCACGCGAAGCGATGCGGCTCGACGAATTCAAACCGCGCGTGTTGACGAGTTTCGTTCGCAATCGCCTCCTGGACGAAGTCTATTTGCCGTTGATCGGCGACAACCTGGCAAAGCAGATGGGCGCCGCCGGGGCCGACAAGCGAACGGACCGAATGGGTTTGTTGCTGTTGATTTCGCCGCCCGGTTACGGCAAGACGACGTTGATGGAGTACGTGGCCAATCGGCTCGGCATCGTTTTCATGAAGATCAATGGTCCGGCGATCGGCCACGGAGTCACGTCGCTCGATCCGGCCGAGGCTCCCAATGCCGCGGCCCGCGAAGAGATCGAACGATTGAATCTCGCTCTGGAAATGGGTGACAACGTGATGCTGTATCTCGACGATATCCAGCACACCAATCCGGAGCTTCTGCAGAAATTTATTTCTTTGTGCGATGCGACAAGAAAGATCGAAGGCGTGCGTAACGGGAAAACGCGAACCTACGATCTACGCGGTCGACGCGTGGCAGTCGTGATGGCGGGCAACCCCTATACCGAGAGCGGCGAGCGTTTCCAAGTTCCCGACATGCTTTCCAATCGCGCCGATGTATACAATCTCGGCGAAATCATCGGCGACTCCGCCGAATCGTTCGAGATGAGCTACCTCGAAAACTGCTTGACCAGTAATCGGACGCTCGCGACATTGGCAACCGCGCCGCCGGAAGATGCCCGGGCGATCATCCACGCGGCCCAGCGGGATTCCATCGAGGGAATCGAACTGCAAAGCAACCTGTCGATGGACCAGGTTCGCGAAATGTTCGAAATAATGCGAAAGCTGTTGCGTGTCCGCGATGTCGTCCTGCGAGTCAACCGCGCCTACATCCGCAGCGCCGCCCAGGCAGACGCCTACCGCACCGAACCTCCCTTCAAACTTCAGGGAAGTTACCGGAACATGAATCGTATCGCCGAGCGTGTTGCGGCGGTGATGAACGATGCGGAATTGCAAACCTTGATCGTCAGCAACTACGAACAGGATGCGCAGACGTTAACGACCGACAACGAAGCGAACGTATTGAAGTTCAAAGAGTTGATGGGAATTCTCAATACGGAAGAAAAAGAGCGGTGGGACGCGATCAAGTACGCGTACGTCGAAAGCGTGCGGATGTCGGGAATGGACAGCGAAGACCAGGCGGGCCAGCTGATGCGACAACTGGCATCCATGCGCGATGGGCTCGAATCGATTCGCCAGGTGATCTCGCGGGCAATCGCGGTGGGCAGCGACGGGGCGGAGGAGCGCATGGACGCACGTGTCGATTCGTTGCGGCAAAGCTTGACGGCGTCGGTATCACAGTTGGCCGAAACGTTGCAGTCGACCACTCACCAACTCGAGAAAGTCAGCGAGCAACAAGCCCTCTCACCACCGGATCAAAAAGTGCTGGTGCAGCACAAGGTGCCTCGCGTGATCGCCGACCTGGTCAAGGGACAATTCCACTTGATGCAGGAATGGTTGCGGCCAATTCTCGAAGAGTCGATCGACAACGGTCGCGACCTGGAGCGGTTGAGAACGCAACTCGATGCGATGCTTGAGAATTACCGCCAGGTCGAAAACTCTTTCGAGTCCGCACGGGGAAAATCGGGCGGGCAGGGCTGATTGGTAAGTGGGGCCGATGGTCGGGCTAACCGGTTTCCGCGACCCGTCGCGTCACCTCGTCGTACAACTCGGCGGGCAGCGGTCCGGCGCTCGCAGCGGCTAGGTTTTCCGCCAGATGATCGTGGTTACATGTTCCGACGATGGTCGTGTGGCAATGCGGATGCGACAACGTGTACCGCAGTATCAATTCGGCACGTGTCATGTCGCTGGGCAGAACTTCGTCGAGCCTCGATCGCTCCCAGACGTTCTGGAGCGCCGGCCTTTCGATTTCCGCGTCAGGTCCGCCGTGCGCAATGCCGCCGCGAATGATCATGCCGGCACCGCACTCCGCGGCGCGGGTGATCCACGGCTCGTGCTCCGGCGTGAGACAGCAATAAGGGATTTGGAATGTATCGAAGACGCCGAGGTCGATCAGCGCCGGCAACTTCGGAAGCTTGCTTGAGACACCGATAAAGCGCACAAGGCCTTGCGAACGAAAATTTTCAAGCAGATCGATCAGACCTTCGCGTTGCAACGTTTCCGCATCGCCACCGTGGAATTGCAGGATGTCGACGAAATCGGTTCGCAAACGCTGGAGACTCACATCGAGATTCCGCTGGATTACCTCCTTGTTCCAGTGATGGTCAATTTCGAGATGATCTTCATGTTGGGTGTAAACGCAGCCACACTTGGTCGCCAGGATAAACTCCTCGCGGCGCGAGCTGATGTATCTGCCGATTCGCTCCTCGCTGATTCCGTAGTCCGGCGCGGTATCAATGAAATTGATTCCGGCGTCGAGCACGGCATGCAGGAATCGCTCGGATGCTTCATCGTCCACGACGCGCACGCCCCACGTGCGTGGCCCTCGCAAACCCATGCTGCCATAGCCGAGCTGCGTCACTTCGAGCCCGGTCCGGCCAAGTGTTTTTCGCGGAAGAGAAATAGAGCTCATGCGTAGATCAGATGCCTTGGAATCACTGGAACGTAGAAGAGCGTCCCATTATTCGGACTGGCAAAAGATACCGAGCAACAATCTCGGCGGCTATCGGGGCATTAAGAGAAGAGGCGACGACGAAGCATGCCCAGTGTCGTTTGTTGTCGCCGATCGTACTTCATGTGTTGGCCGGCCTTCTCGACCGCATGTTCGAATTGGGTTACCCCCAGCAGCATCGAGGCGGGTTGTTCGAGTCCAGCTTCCTCAGCGATTTGATCAAGCAGGTACCGTCCGCTCTTATTGATTCGGTGCACGCGGCAAATTTCATGCAGCATCCCCAGCGGCGTGTTGACGACCCTCGGTTCGCGGTCGACGATTCGATAGATCGCGAAGCCAACTGAGACGGCGAAGATCGGAATCAACAGGTACCAGAATACGGACGGATCACTGCTGGCCACATCTTCACGGTATTGCATGCTGACTTCGGCCATGCGGGTTTCGGCCAGCAGATGGAATGTTGTTAGGCTTGAAAACATGGCAATGGGCTCGTGTGGTTTAACCGGCGCAGTTTTTTTCGCGTTTATCGATCGCCTGGATAGCCACGTCACGCACAGGGCATTCCGGCAAATCGATCAGTTCTTTCAACAGCTGCAGCGTGAATTCGCCTTCGGCCTGCGACATCGCTTCGGCAGCCTGCATTCGGGCTTCCTGGTGGTCCTCGCGAACGATGTGGGCGAATGAGTCCGACAGCAGATCGACCACGGCTAAAGCATCGGCCATTGCGATTGCCTCAAGCCGTTTTCGCAAGACCGGGTGCCGCAATGCGTCTTGGACGCGGTTGATGGCATCCGGATCGATCATCATCACGATGCTGCCGAGACGATGGCGGCTTCGTGGTCGGAGCGATTGAAAACGTGGCAACATCGCGTCGGCGTGCAGCGGCTCGAGGACACGGCGTACACCTTTCACGACACTGGTGTCATTGTGCTCGAGCAAATCGATCAGCCGTTTCAATAGACGCGCGTTGTCGTCGGCGCGGATCGTCGACTCGTCACCCTCGGCGACCGGCAACGCGGCTCTGAGCCAAATGTCGGTTTCCGGCAACGCACAGCGCGAAAGTGACGCTGCCGCGGCGGCGTTGCAATTCGGGCCACCCCTCTCGATGGTCGCAGCGATCACGTGCAACGCTTCAAGCGGGTCGCTGCTCGAGGCCACGTAAAGATGCACAAGCGGAGCGCGATAATCGGGGGCGATCGCGCTGATGGCTTCTTCTCCGCCGCGGCAACATTCCGGCATGCCGATCTGCCGGAGATTCTTCAGTGTGCTCGCGGATGGATCGGCACTGATTTTACGCAGCAATGCATCGCGAAACGGCTCATCGTTGCGTGACTGAATGATTTGTGCGATCCGCGAAGGAATGTTTTTTCTTCGTAAGAAGCCTGCCAGCAAGTCGATCACGCCGGATCGCTCGCTTTTCGTTAAACGATCACAGATCAGGTTCATCTCTGCACCACCATCGGCCAACATCTGGCGAAGATCGCCGTCACCCCAGGTGGAAACAACGAGGTACGCGTCAACGAGATCAATGTTGCGATGCATCGAAAACCGTCGAACCGAATCGGCGAGCCGGGCGAGAATCGGACCGCGAAGCGTCGGCTGGTCTCGGTCGCATCGGGCATCCGCACCAAGACGACCAACCATCTCAAGGACAGCCGATGCGGCCTGAGCGCGGATCGAGCGTGAAGCGTTCGATTCGGCCAACAGGACCAGGTGAGGCATCGCTGAAGTCAATTGCAAACTTTCGGCAGCTGCGACGGCGGTCAACACCGATTCGCCCGATCCTTGCAGACACTCGGCGACCGTCGATTCGATCCACTGCTTCTTTCGCCGCAGCACGCGGATATCATCGGCTTGCAAGTTGTCCCAATTCTCCAGAACAAGCTCGGGACAGCGCGGCTCGGACCGCAACATCAAGGCGTTGAGCGCCAGCCGGCGGGTCGCGGAATCGTCGTCTTGCAGGGCAAGAATCAACACGTCAACCGCGGCTTCGTTCCGCGTCGCGCCGAGTGTTTCGTATGTAAGTTCAAGACCTTGCATGTTGCGCCGAAAATGCGTTGGGATCGGGGACCTCTCTGAAAAACCGTAGCTTTTACGTGGCGCCGCGCGTTAGGAAGGCGTGAATTCCCGGCTTTCGCTGCGGGAGTCGATCGTCATACGTGAAATAATCCGTACGATCCGGCACAAACCGCTTCCCCCCGTGTGCGTGGATACTTCGCATCAAACCGGCTCGACCATCCGCATTTCCCTCTATAATGAGGGCTTCACGACGCAAGACTGCAATTTCCTCCCTCAGCAGGCACGGCGATGCGAGCGGCAGATGACATCCTTGACGATACATTTCTCGAAACGCGAGCCAAGCTCCTCGAGGTCGCTGCGACGCTCGACCGCATCGATCGAAGTGCCGACGAACAGGCTGCGTTGAGCCAGCGCGCCAAGCCGCGTCGTACCAAGCTCGACGACGCGATCCGCATTTTGCTCAGCGAAGGCCCTGACCGTGCCGAACGTTTGCAACGCCTGTTTTCTCGCGATTACGAAACCGATTGGCGCCAACAGATGCAAGTTTGATTCAAAGCATTGCACGTCTCTCTCAGCGGGACGGCAAGTAACCGATAGTCAGTTCCTGTTTTTCATTCCCAACGAATTCCCGCCATGGACTACATCGATCCCCATATTCATATGGTCTCGCGTACCACCGACGATTACGCAACGCTCGCGAGAATGGGCTGTGTTGCAATGAGTGAACCTGCATTCTGGGCAGGTTTCGACCGCGGCAGTGTCGATGGGTTTCGCGATTACTTTCGCCAACTGACCGAGGTCGAACCGAAACGGGCGGCGCAATTCGGAATCCAGCACTTCACATGGTTGTGCATCAATGCCAAGGAAGCAGAAAACGTGTCACTTTCTCGCGAAGTGATCGCAATGATTCCGGGCTTCCTTGATTGCCCAAACGTTTTGGGAATCGGCGAAATTGGATTGAACAAGAATACGAAGAACGAAGCGACAATTTTCCTCGAACATGTCGATCTCGCCGTCGAGCATGACCAACCCATTCTGATCCACACACCCCACCTCGAGGACAAGTACCAGGGTACGCGAATGATCCTGGACATGTTGTGCGAGGACTCGCGAGTGGATCGCACTCGCGTGTTGGTCGACCACGTCGAGGAACACACCATCGCGGAAGTTCTCGATCGTGGTTTCTGGGCCGGCATGACCCTTTACCCAATCACCAAGTGCACGCCCGAGCGGGCCGTCGACATGATCGAACGATTCGGTGGTGAACGACTACTCGCAAATTCGGCTGGAGATTGGGGTCCGAGCAAGCCGACGGCGGTGCCCGACTTGATATTCGAAATGCGACGCCGCGGTCTCGAGGAATCCTTGATTCGCAAAGTAGTGTACGACAACCCGATTGAATTCTTCAGCCAAAGTCGAAACTTCAACTTCACGCCCCGTGATGCCGGGCTGGAAGCGGCGAACTGACTTCTCCCGCGGTCGATCGAACCCATCGGCCGGTTTCAGGTGACACCATGATGCTCAGCGGCCCGCCGCTACCTTGCTGCGACCTTCTCGGTGGCATGCCAGTCGTCACACTCAGTGACGTGGCCCGCCTGCGTCTGGACTCAATCTCGTTTTTCCTTGTGCTGGTCGTACTTGCCACGCTGGTTGTCCGCTGGTGTTGGAACACGATGGCCACCGACTTTCCAAGCCTGCCTCGTTTGACGATTCGCAAATCGTTCGCGTTGGTCACGCTCTGGGGCCTGGTGTTCCTGTTAGCGCTGACCATGATTTCCGGCGCACGCGAATTGATGACGCCTGGCGCGTGGGAAAAAGATGGATTGACGTACCAGCTACGCGAGGCAGAGGGGCCGCGCGACAGCGTTACCCTCGCTAGACACGAGCGTGATATCGAAGCGCGGCGACTGCGCCTCGAGAATCTTTATGAGTTGCTGGAGTTCTACGCCCAGGAACACAAGCAGATGTTTCCGAGCCAACTTGGTGACGCCGTTGCCTCCGAGTCGCTTCGACACCCACCCCAGTGGCCTGACGCGGAATACGAGTACTTCGCCGGGCGTGGACTTGATTCCCGCGGTGAACGGCTCCTCGCCGAACCCAATGTTTATGTGGATCGACGTCTCGTGCTGCTCGTCGGCGGCGCAATTATCGAGGAATGACGGTGCGTCGTACGAATCGAAACGGTGTGACAAAAACGGAGCTGTTGGTCACATTGGTGGGTGGTGGACTGGCGCTCTTTTTTCTTGCCTGCATGGGCGCCGGATTCGTTGTCGAAGCTCCGATTCGAGTTCTTTTCGGTTGGATATTTTTTACCGGCCGTAATTTCGCCAACATCGCCGTTTCCTGGACCGGCGTTGCAACGTTTACCATCTTGTTCATCGCGACGTGGGGATTGGCCCACTTTCTTGGCAGCAGCTTTCTTACAAGTGGGAATAGGAAGCTCACTTCTCGCGTATCGTTTGCCGCAACAGTCTTTGTGGTCGCGCTATTCGCAGCCGGAATCGGTGCGACCGGCGTCGCGCACCAAGCTGGATGGATGATTCGCTCGAAGCAGCCCTTTCTCGCCAGCAGTGGCCAGGCCGCGCGGAGGATGTCGGACTCGAACAAACAGAAACAGGTCGCGCTGGGACTCCATAACCATCATTCCCAGTTCGAGGACTCGGGAGATCCGATCGGACGATTGACGGCCAAAGACGAGAACGGCGGACTGTTGCACGGGTGGTTAACCGCGGTGTTGCCGTTCATGGATCAACAATCTCTGTATGAATCGATTGACAGGTCGCATCCCTGGAACAGTCCTCGCAACAGCGAACCGATGGGTACCGTCGTACAAGACTACATACGGGTAGACCCTTCCCCTGAAACCACGATCCTCAAGAACGGCTCGTATGCACTTTCGCATCTCGCGGCCAATCGGCTATTGATGGGAGACACGAAAACCAAGAAGTTCAGCGATATCGAAGACGGCGCGTCACAGACCGTTCTTTTCGGTTCTGCAGCGGGAGAATTCCTTCCCTGGGGGCATCCACAGAACTGGCGGGGAAGCGATCATGTTCCTAACGAAGATCCGCGAGGATTTGGAAGCGGATTTTACGGCGGATGCCACATTGCGATGGCCGATGGGAGCGTCATTTTCGTCACTGAGTCGATCGATCCGGAATTATGGCAATCGCTTTTCACACCCAACGGTGGCGAAACGATTGACGAGATGTTGAATCAATAGTGACCGGCCCGCCCGATTACGTTGTCATCGTTGATCCCAACAGTTTGAGGTGGGCGCACTATCAATCCGCGCTCGAGCAACACCTCGAGCAGTTCGAGATACGCTCAAAGATTCACGTCCTTGAATGGGCGGAAGTGATTCGGCGCGATGGCAATATCGCGGACCAATTGCCAACGGGGCCATTCTTGCTGCGGATCGAATCGCCCGGTCGTGAGTTCTCGCTCTTTCGCGCGCTGATGCAGGCCGGCGAGGTCGACGGTGGACAGGAACCAACGTTATGGGACACGGCCGAGCAGGGATGGATTGCCTCGCCACGACTGCTTTACCGAGGTCTTTGCCGCATTGTGTCGCGCGTTAGCGAATGCGTCGAATCACACGGTCGATGCATCGCAACATCGAATCTTTCCGACACACTGAAACTCTTTGACAAGAACGCCACGAGCTCGGTGCTGACCGAGCATGGAATCGCGACGCCGGATTTCTTTCATCCGGAGCAAGGGACCGACACGATCACGGAAATCCGAAAACGCGATTGGCCGAGCGCCTACGTCAAACTCGCTTTCGGGTCGTGCGCTTCGGGAATCGCCTGTGTCGACACGCGCCATCGCCAGTCCTCGGCTACCACCAGCGTGACTGAACTCGACGGCAGATACTACAACACGCGGGCGTTGAAGACGGTGAAGGGTGAAGAATTGCGTCGAGTTCTAAGTTTTCTGGTTGAAGAAATCGCGACGGTGCAGCTGGCGGTCAACAAGTCGCGGCTGAACGGGGACAACTTTGACGTCCGCGTTGTTGTGATCGGACGCGAACCAGTCGCCAGCGTTTTTCGAGTCAGTCCGTTTCCGATGACCAATCTGCATCTCGGGGGATACCGGGGTGATCCGGCTGCGTGTCGGCGCGTTCTTTCCGATCGTGCCTGGGCCGAAGCCCTCGATCTTTGCCGACGTGCGGCGCAACTTTTTTCGATGGCGGCCTTGGGGATCGATCTCGCTTTCGACCGCCACACACTCGAACCACAAATCATCGAGATCAACGCATTCGGCGATTTTTTCCCTGGCTGGACCGATGCACAGGGACAGACGATCCACCAATTGGAAATCGCGTCAACGTTCGCACGATATGCAGAGTCAATTTCGTAATCATCCCGCTGTGAGGTCGCTGGCATCGCGAGAGACAATTCTTTGTTGTAGCGAAATCCATGGGATCGGGATTCCTCCGAAGCAGAAACCGTTCGCTCGGAGAGGGGGCTCATTCCACTCGCGTCGGCGCAGAGATGTGTTTCCCGTCTCGTCGTTGTTAGGCCCAGGCATGACCGGTTACGATAGACCTGTCTCTGCTCATGTTCGTCTCGCGAAACCCCTCATGAAGCCCTCGCATTGGATCACCGTTCTTTGCCTCCTGGCCATCTTCGTGCCAACGGCAAGTGCGGAGGATACGATCGAGTTTCTTACCGGCGCAAAGATCACGGGAGTGGTCAAGGAGATCCGCAAGGAATCGAAAGAGTTCGATTTCGAAGCAAAGATCGGCTCGCGGGCTGTGACTCGCACTTATCCCTTTTCGAAAGTGCACGCCGTGACGTTTCGCGGCAGTCGGTTCGTGCTCACGCCGATGGAGGCATCAACCGAGTCAAGGCGAGATGCGAGTGGGCAAATCGTCCGCAGCAAATCTGAGATTGACCGGGTGATCGAGCAAGTCGGATCATCACCTCCCGATTGGTCCTCGGACACGCCACTCGATTACCCGGAAACACTCGATCTCACCTGGCCGTTGAAACCGGAAGGCAAGTGGAACAACAAGCGGAACATGGGCCAGTACATCTGGGACATCATCCACCCCAATCCCTCTAAGTGGCACGGCGGCATCAAGCTGGTTGAGCACTGTGCCGAGTTGCACAAAGGGAATTCGACGCTTCTCGAACGTGACTTCCGTACACTCGGCAGGATGTACTTCGAATTGCTTCAGGACTATCCTCGCGCGGCGTACTGGCTTCGCCGCGGAAACGCGGCCAAAGGTGAACATACCGGCGTCATGCTGGCGGAATGCTATTGGCGTCTGGGAAATCAACCTCTGGCGATGCAGCAACTCACTTCGCGCAACTACAACGCCGGTGCTGCCGCACGCGCGGTGAAATTGTACGCCAACATGGGCGTGCTCGATGAAGCGATGAAGATGGCCGCAAGAATCACCGGCACGAATGCTTCGTACGAAGGATACATTGCCGCCGGGGACGCCATGCGACAAGCCGGTCGCTTTGACGAAGCGATCAAGTATTACACCCTTGTGCTCAACGACAGGAATTTTCGCAACGACGACTACGAAGATCGATTCAAGGCCCGCGCCCGCGAAAGCATCGAAGCGATCGAATTGTTCGAAAAGGTCGATGTGCAAACTGTTTCCGACGGAACGTATTCCGGATCGAGCACGGGATATAACGGCCGGCTCGATGTCGCCGTAACGGTCTCGGGCGGCAGAATTGATTCGGTCAAGGTGACCAATCACCAGGAGAAACAGTTCTACTCGGCGCTAACTGATACCGAAGATTCCATTTTGAAACTTCAAACCGTTCGCGGCGTCGACGGAACCAGCGGAGCGACGATTACTTCGCGCGCTATCGTCAACGCAGCCGCCAAAGCCCTCGCCGCCGGATCACCGTGAATCGCTGGTTGCCA
>JAHELS010000174.1 GCA_024644085.1 Rhodopirellula sp. | reverse complement strand
CGGGGGCAACGGTACGCCGCCGTCCCATCCGGAGTTGCTCGATTACTTGGCGACGGAGTTCATCGATCGGGGATGGTCGCTCAAACAGATGCACCGGATGATTCTGACCTCCGAGACATGGAAACAGGACAGCGCGCCGCGAGCAAGCGCCTTGGCGACCGATGCTGCCGCGAGATTATTGTGGAGGTTTCCCCCGCGACGACTCGAGGCAGAGGGAATCCGCGATTGCATGCTCGCTGTCTCCGGCGCATTGAATCTGGGCGGGGGTGGTCCCGGGTTCAGTGTATTCGAGATCGAAAAAGAAAATGTCCGGCACTATTTTCCCAAGAAAGATTTCGGGCCGGACGGTTGGCGGCGAATGATCTACATGACCAGGGTCCGCCAGGAACGTGATGCCGTGTTTGGTGTGTTCGATTGTCCCGATTTCAATCAGGTTGTGCCTGAGCGAAGCCGCTCGACGACGCCCCTCCAGGCCTTGAATCTGCTCAACAGCCGCTTCGTGATGCAACAGGCTGCGATGCTGGTGGAAAGATTGGAACGCGAGGCAGATTCGCCGCGCGAAAAGATCGCGCTCGCATACCAGCTCTGTTTCGGTCGTGGCGCGACCCATGATGAGATCGACACCGCCTTGCGATTTGTCCGGGCCACGAATTGGAAACAATTCGCACGTGCCATGTTGAATGCCAACGAGTTCATTTTTGTTCCCTAAGCCTGTTTGGAATACTGAGCCCGCGATGAAAAAACTGAACCGGCGAAAGCTGTTGCTTGACACCGCCAACGGTCTCGGCGGCATCGCGTTGGCAAGTATGCTCGACCAGCAGGCTTTGATGGCCGGAGAAAAGAAGCCGCTTCGCCCAACCATCGATCCGGCTCGTCCCTTCGCAGCACGAGATTCGCATTTTCCGGCGAAAGCAAAAAACGTGCTGATGATTTTTTGCTCCGGTGCCTGTAGCCAGATCGACACCTTTGATTACAAACCCGAGTTGATTCGGCGGCACGGAGAAAGCATGCCCGGCGCCGACGATCTGATCACGTTCCAGGGAGCGCAGGGGAATCTGACCAAAAGCCCGTGGGAATTCAAGCCGCGCGGCGAGTGTGGCAAGATGGTTTCCGAATTGGTTCCCATGCTCGGCGAACTGGCCGACGAAATGTGCTTCGTGCATTCATTGAGCGGTAAAACAAACACCCACGGGCCGGGCGAGAACTTCATGTCGACCGGGTTTACCCTCGATGGGTTTCCAAGCATGGGATCGTGGGTGACGTGGGCGCTTGGAACCGAAAATGAAAATCTTCCCGCGTACGTTGCAATCCCTGACCCGCGCGGCACACCTCAATCGAGCGTTAACAATTGGGGGCCGGGCTTTCTGCCGGCAGCATTCCAGGGGACCGATTTCAACGCGAGCAATCCGCTGCGAAACCTCGATCGTCCCGACGACGTTGACGCGGCAACCGACCGGAAAACACGCGATTTTCTTCTGTCCCTCAATCGCCGGCATGCCGAAAAGTTTCCGGGAGATAGCGAATTGGCGGCCCGAATTTCGAGTTACGAATTGGCCGCCAAGATGCAGTTGAGTGTTCCCGAAGTCGGCGATTTGTCACGCGAAACGAAATCGACAATGCGGATGTATGGTGCCGACGATACCGAGAATACGTTGAAAGCGTCTTATGCGCGAAATTGCATTCTCGCCCGAAGGCTTGTCGAAGCTGGCGTTCGATTTGTCCAGGTATTCAACGGTGCTTATCAAACCGGCGGTGAGGGTGTCAGCAATTGGGACGGCCACAAGCAACTCGAGGCACAATACAGCAAGCATGGTCCGGTGCTCGACCAGCCGACTGCCGCACTGCTACGCGACCTCAAACAGCGAGGATTATTGCAAGACACGCTGGTTGTCTGGTGCACGGAGTTCGGTCGGATGCCGACGTTCCAGGCGGGCGCGAGCGGACGCGACCACAATCCCGATGGTTTCACGGCATGGATGGCTGGTGCAGGTATCCGCGCGCCACTTACGTACGGAGCGACCGATGAGTTCGGTTACAAAGCAGTTGAAGATGTCGCGACCGTTTACGACTTTCATGCGACGATTCTCCATTTGCTCGGCCTCGACCACCGTCGGCTCAGCTTTTATCACAACGGGATCGAGCGCCGGTTGACCGACGTTCACGGGCACGTGATCGGCGACTTGCTTGCGTGAGGGCGGCTAGCTCGCGTCCTCGCCCTGTAACTCGAGAATTGCCTGGCCGAAGGCAACCCCTTTGAGATAGTAGGTCTTGCCCGAGCCGAGATAGTGATACGGTCGATCATTCCCGACCGCCTCCCACTGCTTCCGCTGCTGGTCGGTCCCTTTCCAGAAGCCTTTCTCGAACAACTCATGAGCGGCAGTGTCGTAGTATTCGGCGGTTGGCACGAATGCGACGGTATCGGCAAACTCGTCGATCTCGGCGACATTTGCCTGGGCAATTTGAAAGTCGCCCCGGTTCGGTATCCCGCCCGTGCTTAGTTCGCCGATGACGAATGACATCGCGGGTGCGTTCAAGTCCTTGCGGACATCGCGAATGAAATGAGCGAGCCACCGAGTGTAATCTTCGTATTTGTTTTCTTTGAGTGTGCGGTTGATGACGTCATTGAACCCCTGGTGCCACACGAAGCCGGCGATCTGCGGTTGGCGGCCCTTCAAGTCCGGGAATCGTTCATCAAATTGCGCGAGCTCCTGTTTCGCAAGTCGAATCATCTCGCGATAAAAATGGCCGTACTGATCCTTGATCTCATCGATCGTCGCATCAGGATTGTTTTTCTGCGCGCGCTCGAGCTTGACGCTGATTTCCTTGTCGCTTGGGGGGGCGCTTGGCGGCCGAAAATCAACAGCGAGTGATTTTCCACCCCACGCGATCTTGATCAACAGCACCGGTTCATCGATCGCGTTGCCGACGGTATGACCGAAACCAAATTCGGGTCCAATCGAATCGTCACCCTTGGTCCCGTAACCGACGGTCAACGGCCCGTGTTTTGCGCCTCGAAACTTCGACGGGTAGGTTATCCAAACGTCGTCACGGACTTTCCACTTGTCTCCCTGTTTCAGCGCCGCGTAGGTCGGCTCGATCGCCGGATCTTCCTTGTAGGTGTCAAGATGAACCGGATTGCCTTTGCCTTCCATGTTCGATTGGCCAACAAGAAAAAAGACCTTGACGGTCTTCTCGGCGGATGTTGCGGTAGACGTCAAAAACAGAGAAAAGAGAAGCCCGAGAATCAATGTTCGAACTGTCATGAGTGCTCCGGGTTGATAAGTGAGCGGGAGTCGAAGTAGGTGAGCGCAAATTGATAAGTGAGATGGGTGAGGGAGTGGGGTCGCGTCCTCACGGACCGGCGTATTGGGTGTACCACTGGACGAGCGCATCGAGATCGGGTGCCTCGCCCTGAATGATGCGAAAACGGTAGCGCAGAGTCACCGATTCATCTTCGGCGATATTCACAACCGTGAACGGACCGAAGCGACCATAGTCGCGGTACGCCGACCACCTCGCGCCTTTGGGGTTGTCGGGATGGCTCATGTGCTGGACCGTCCATGTTTGGTCCTCAAGGCGAAAACTCTCCGCTACCCATGGCAGGTCCTTGGACTTTTTTGGGTCAATTCCCTCCGCGTGAAAAAGGTATTTCGCTGATTTGTTTTCGGCGACCTTTTGCGAGGGTCGAAACTGCACACCGGCGTGTTCCGGGTCACCGTTGAGTTCGACGTCGCCGCCGACCGCGGTCAGCTCGCTGGTAAAATCGACTTGCAGGTAGCTGCCCTGCGGTCGCGAGACAGCATAGGTCCTGGTTTCCGTGATGACGGTGTCGCCATCGACGCCGATCCAGTCAATCTTTCCTGTGATTGCGGCGCCCTCGGCGCTGGTCTGGTTTGCACCGAATGCCTGGTGCAGCTGGGCGGTGTTGCGGACATGCCAAAGATCGTGGGATTCGCCACCTTGTTTCAGCTTGTTCCATCCAATGAAGATCCCGCGATGATGTGGAAACAATCCACCGGCGCCCTTGGTCAGGAATTCGCCTTCGGGCCCGATGACGTGGGCATAGACCTTCGCCGTGTCAAACGTGCTTTCCTTGGTCGAGGTGTCGCGGCGGTACATGTACCGCAGTACCGGTTTGCCGTCGGGCGCCAGGATCTCAGCGTGCTCCCCACTCGTGTCGACAATCTTGAAAGTCTCGTCGGCCGCCGAGGAGGGGAGCATTGTCGAGTGAGCCGCAAGCAACCCCAGAAGAAATACGGCCAATGTCATCGTCAATTTCACTTCACTCGTCCCCTATCGCGCAGCTCGGCGACAAGGCCCGAGCGCGTGTAATGTTGACTAAACTTTGTGTTCGCGACGTCATAAAATCGCAGACCAGCATAACAGGTTGCGCGGTGTGGGTAAGCACAACGCACACGCCCGTCGCTCTCCCCGACATGGCACGATCGGCGAACATCGATAGAATCGGTGGGGTTCGGAACTCCCGCCGGCACCATCCAACGAATTGATCACCCAACCAATTGATTCAGAGGCGATTGAAAAATGGCTACGACCACTGCTGAGATTCAGGCCTTCACGGCGTCCGCATTCACCACGCCCGAAAAGTTCACCAGTTTCTGCGAGAACGGAGGTGCACCGCTGGGGGGCGTGATCGACGGCAAGCGTGTTCTTGGTTCGATGAACGCAACCTTCCAGACGACTGATCCCGGGTCTCAGGAAGTTCTGGCCACTGTGTGTGAAATGGGTGAAGCGGAAGTTGCGGCCGCCGTCGATGCAGCAACCCGCGCCTTCCAGGGTGACGGTGTGATGGGTTGGCGCGACCTCGACGTCGAAGAGCGGATCGCGCTGGTCAACCGGCTTGTCGAATTATGCGACCGCGACCGTGACGTGCTTCTCGCCTGCGAGATTCGTGACGGCGGCAAAGTTTCGGAGCTCGCCGAAGGTGACTTCACTCAGATTCGAGAGTGCGCCGAATACTTCTCGGGCGTTGCCCGGCGAATTCCGATGGGTGACGGACCTGCGATGCAAGTCGCCGATGACGTGCAAGGGTTCACGTACCGTGAACCGTGGGGCGTGGTCGCTGGCATCATTCCCTGGAACTATCCGATTGTATTGACATCGTGGTTCATGTTTCCGGCGTTACTCTCGGGCAACACGATCTTGGTTAAACCAGCCGAAGATACACCGCTTTCGGCGTTGTACATCGCCAAGTTGGCCGAGGAAGCCGGATTCCCGCCAGGCGTGATCAACGTATTACCCGGTCGTGGAGAAATCACGGGACAATGCATCGCCGAACATCCCGGCGTGCGATTCATTTCGTTTACTGGTTCTCCGGGTGTCGGCCAGGCGATCTTGCGCGCCTGTGACCGGCATGGAACGCGAATGAAACGCGAGATGGGCGGCAACGGGTCGGCAATCGTTCTCGAGGACGCGGATCCCGAAGTTGTCGGGCGGTTGATTGGTCGATACACCAACCAGCATTTCGGCCAAACGTGTTGCACGATTCATCGCGTGTTTGTCGACAAGAAGATCGCTGACGATTTCATTGATGTGCAGCGTAGCTTCTTCGAGAACTTGAAGATCGGTTACCAGGCAGACGAAGGGACGCAATTGGGCGCGGTGGTCAATCCGACCCAGCGCCGGCGAATCCTGCAGGCACAGCAAGAGGCCGCCTCGCGCGGCGGCGATCCGATTTTGTGCGGTGGCGTCGCCGAGGTCAGCGGACGTGACGGCTTTTATCTCAAGCCGGCACTTTTCCGAACGACTCCGGATGTTGATTGCAATCCGGCCGAAGTTTTCCACACGTTCGCTACGGTGTGCGCCGTCAATTCGCCTGACGAGGCTCTCCGGCTTGCCAATGCATCACCCTATGGATTGGGTGCCAGCGTCTGGACGAAAGATACGCAGCGGGGCGTCGAGTTGGCGAAGCAATTTCGCGACGGAACGTGCCAGGTCAATTGCCACAATTCGATTGCCTACGGATTGCCCTATGGCGGTCAGGGCATTTCGGGCGGACCCGGCGCAGGCGTCAACTGCGAAGAGACGTTCCTTGACTACACGCAGGTCAAGGCAGTTTATGTCTCGGAGTATCCGGGATAGTAGGTTGTCGGGTGCAGATTCCTCGGCTGCCTCGCCGTCGATACCGGTGCCAGCCGATTTGAGACCGTCGACCCAACCGCCGCCGTAACGCCGTTCCCGCTACCGCCGCCAAGTGGGGGCAAACCCCTCGGCTTGCCCGATTTGCTGCGGCGGGAAGGGTTCGCACATCGGCGGGGGGCATCTATAATTTCAACGGTAGCGTTTTGCTTGCGGGTTCACGCTGATGCCCGCCACACCAGTCCCGTCCTCCACCCACCCCGGACTGCTGATTCGTGTTTCGTCTTGCACTCTGTTTGCTCGCGATTCCGCTGATGCCTTTGATCGTTTGCTCGCAGCAGCCGACCCGTGGTGAGCATGATCTGTTTGAGATTCATGTCCGCCCGACGTTGATCGCTCACTGCATACGTTGTCACGGCGCGGAGAAACAGGAAGGCGGATTAAACCTCACGACCCTTTCGGGGTTGATCGAGGGGGGCGAGTCCGGACCCGCGATCGCGATCGGTAAGCCGGATGAGAGTTTGATCATCGAGGCGCTGCGTTACGAGTCTTTCGAAATGCCGCCCGATGGTCGTCTCGACGACGAACGGGTCGCTGGTTTGGCAAAGTGGATTGCCGCCGGCGCACCATGGCCCGACGATGTTGTGATCGAGCAGCGACCAAAGATTTCCGCCGATGACCGGGAGTGGTGGTGTTACCAGCCGATCATGGATCCGGATCCGCCCGGAGTCAGCGACGAGTCATGGTGCCGCAGCGAGATCGACCGCTTTATCCTGGCTCGGCTTGAATCAAACGGGCTTCATCCCGCCCAGCAAGCCGGAAACCTGGCGCTGGTGCGACGCGCGCATTTCGCAATCACGGGACTCCCGCCGGACGAGGCTGCGATCGATGCGGCGCTCGAAAAGGATTTTGACTACGAGGCTTTTGTCGATCGGTTGCTTGAAAGCGACGCGTACGGCGAGAACCAGGCGCGGCATTGGTTGGATCTCGTTCGTTACGCCGACTCGGACGGCTACCGAGCCGACCACCCCCGCCCGGAAGCCTACCGGTATCGCGATTACGTCATCAAGTCGTTTAACGAAGACAAGCCATACGACCACTTCATTCGCGAGCAGCTTGCCGGCGACGAATTCGATCCCGGCAATCGTGACGCCCTGGTCGCGACGATGTACCTGCGGCACTGGATTTACGAACACAACCAACGGGATGTAGAAACGCAGTGGCACGAGATCCTCAGCGATATCACTGAGACCACGGCGGATGTATTTCTGGCCCAGGGATTGAAGTGCGCGCGCTGCCACGATCACAAGTTCGATCCGATCCTTCAAAAGGATTATTTCAGATTCAAGGCGTTCTTTGCGGCCTTCCAGCCCGCCGAAGACCATCCCGTTGCCGACGTGGAAACACGGCGCGAGTATCAGGAAAAACTTCTGCGATGGGAAACGGAAACTGCGGATATCCGTCACCGGATTCGCGAGATCGAAATGCCCGTATTGCTGAAGCACGCCACGCGCGAGGGATTCGACAAGTTCATTCCCAAGATCAAATCGATGATTCGCAAGCGCCCCGACCAGAGGGCACCGTACGAATATCAAATCGCTTCGCTCGCCTCACGCCAATTCGATCTTCCGCATGAAAAGTTGTATGAATGGTTGAGCGACGAAGAGCAGCAGGAACATAAAGAGCTCAAGGCGAAGCTTGAGGAGTTTGGCGCGATCAAGCCCGAACCGTTGCCGACGATCAAATTCGTCGGCACGGATGTGGCCCCGGTGGCCCCGCTAACCTTCATCCCTGATGACGCGGAACAAACGCCGATCGCGCCCGGCTACCTGACCTTGCTCGACGAGAGAGTTGCCGAGATTCGTCCGGTGCCCGAGCCGCTCCGCTCAACCGGTCGGCGGTCGACACTCGCCAATTGGATCGCCAATACAGAGAATCCGCTGACCGCTCGCGTGATGGTCAACCGCCTCTGGCAACAGCATTTTGGACGTGGGCTGGTGGAAACGTCTAGCGACTTCGGGCACCTTGGAACTCCGCCAAGCCATCCGATGCTGCTTGATTGGCTCGCCAGCAGATTCGTCGAGGACAAATGGAGCCTGAAAAAACTTCACCGGCGAATTCTCACCTCCGCCGTCTACCGTCAATCCTCCACCAGACCGATCGACGATTCGGTTCGCAAATTGGATCCCGGCAACCGGTTACTGTGGCGAATGAATCCACGACGCTTGTCGGGTGAAGAGATCATGGACACCGTTTTGTCGGCGAGCGGCGAGCTGAACTCGAAAAAGAGAGCAATCTACAAGCCGGTGAATCGAAATTCGCCTGACCCATTGCTGGCCGCGTTTGATGCGCCCGAACGCATCCGCAGCATCGACAAACGACATCGCACCACGACATCGTCCCAGGCGCTGCTATTGGCCAACGGAAAGTGGTCACATGATCGTGCCGAAGCGATCGTCCGTCGTTTCTTCGATGATGGCAACGCAACCGGGATCCAGCGAGTTTACACGTCCCTTTTTGGCCGCCGCGTAAGTCAATCGGAAGTTCTCATGGCCGAGGGATTCCTCGAGCAGTACTCTGCCGAAACGCCGGCCGCAGAGGTACCCAGTGTTGAACCGTTGGTGAAAATGCCGGGCACCGAAGCACAGGCGATTGAGCTGAAACCGGGTGGTCCGACCGCCATCAGCCTGAAATCGTCCGAGTCGCTTCCCGCCGGTGACTTTACGATCGAGGCGATTGTGTTGCTTCGTTCGCTTTACGAGGATGCGTCGGTGCGCACCATCGTTGCGCATTGGAACGGCAGCAAGACCCGGTCCGGCTGGTCACTCGGAGTGACCTCGACCAAAAGTGCCTACCAGCCGCGCAATTTGATTTTGCAGCTGGTGGGCAAGCATTCTGAGAGCGATGAGCTGCATTACGAGGTCGTCGCTTCGGGCCTGAGGCCTGAACTGAATAAGCCCTACTACGTTGCGGCGAGCGTCAAGCTTGATGATCCCTCGGAGCGAGGCGTTACGTTCTACCTGAAAGATCTGTCGGATCCGGATGCGAAACTGCAGACAGCAAGTGCCTCGCACAGCGTGTCGGAAATCCGCCGTCCCGAGAACGACCTGACCATCGGCGATCGATTCGGCAAACACCAGTGGGACGGTTTGATTGACACGATCCGCATCGAAAACCGATCGCGAGATCTGTTAAAAACCGCTCAAGCCGAATCGACCGAGGGGTTGCCGCAATACTCCGTCGATTGGCAATTCGAGGATCGTGATCGATTGGGTCACGATTCTTCGGGAAATGGCAACCACGCGTGGGCGACAATCGATTCGCCCCAGGTCAAGTCGCCATTGGACCACGCTCGAGTGGCGTTGGTGCATGCTCTGCTGAACTCCAACGAGTTGATCTATGTCGATTGAACAAAGAACGTCACGGCGAGAAATGCTGTTGAATACCGGAACCGGTTTCGGTGCCTTGGCGCTGGCCGGGATTCTGGGGAATGACCGCGCACACGGCGAACGATCGCCATCTCCCTCGCCATTAGCCGCAAAGTTGACCCACCATGCGGCGCGTGCCAAGAGCGTGATCTTCCTGTTTCTCGAGGGAGGTCCGAGCCACATCGATACATTCGACCCAAAACCCGCCGTCCAGAAGTTGGCGGGTAAACCGTTGCCGGAAAGTTTTGGACGGATCATCACGGCGATGGGCGAATTCGATTCCCCGGTGCTGGCATCCAAGCGGGAGTGGAAGCAGCACGGAGAGAGTGGCTTGTGGATCTCCGACTGGCTTCCCCACATGGCGACGCGCGCCGATGACCTCGCGGTCATCCGGTCGTGTTGGACCAACGGGATCAATCACTCCGGCGGTGTTTGCCAGATGAACACAGGGACCCAGTTCGCAGGGCGACCGTCGCTTGGCAGCTGGGTCACCTATGGACTTGGGACCGAAAACGAAAATCTGCCGGCGTTCGTTGTCATGCAAGACAAAGGCACGGTGGTCAATGGTCCGCGAAACTGGGGCACCGGTTTCATGCCGGCGATTTATCAGGGTACGGCGATGCAGATCGAAGGCACGCCGTTCGCGAACCTGAGCGGTCCGGAACATGTCAACGCTCGCCAACAGCGTGCTGAGCTCGATTACCTTGCCGCGATCAACCGGCAACACATGCAGTCGCGTCGTGACAACAGCGAACTCGAGGCGAGAATTCGAAGCTACGAGCTTGCCTATCAAATGCAAAGCCACGCGCCCGAAGCGGTGGACCTGTCCCAGGAGACGGCGGAAACAAAATCGCTATACGGCCTCGATGAAAAGGAAACGGCCGAGTTCGGCCGGAATTGTTTATTGGCACGGCGGATGGTCGAACGGGGTGTTCGATTTGTGCAGTGCTACCACGGCGCGGGCAGCAAGTGGGACGCCCACAGCAAGATCGAAGAAAACCACACGAAGATGTGTAGGCAAATGGACAAGCCGGTCGCCGGATTGTTGACCGACCTCGCTCGTCGCGGTTTGCTCGATGAAACGCTCGTGATCTGGGGGGGTGAGTTCGGACGCACGCCAATGAGCGAGAAAGGGGATGGCCGCGACCACAACCCGACGGGATTCACGATGGTGATGGCTGGCGGTGGCGTGAAGGCGGGCCAAGCCTATGGGACGACCGATGAAGTAGGATTGCACGCGGTGGAGGACCGTGTGCACGTTCACGATCTACATTCGACGATTCTCTACTTGATGGGAATCGACCATCGAAAGCTCGTTTACCTGCACAAGGGACGCCCGGAGCGCATCGATATCAATGAGGGGACGGTCTATCGAAAGATCGTTTCCTAGGAGTCGAATACTTGGTGAATTTGCATCGTAGCGGTGCCGGAACGTCGCGATGCTCCGTCATAAAGAAAGCAATGATTTGTCACAGGCAATGATCATACCTCGACTGCTCGCCATGGCCGCCTTTGTCTACGGCCTCTCCTGTTTCGCCATCGCCGGCGAATCGACATCTTTGGGCGATAGTATTGCGCAAAGCGAACCGGCTGCGTACTGGTCATTCGATCAAGCGACGGAGGATACAAAGCAACTCAAACGTGATGGCGGGCCGATCGGTTGGACCGACGGACCACTGCCTCCGGAGTATCCGAGTTTCTCCGAAGGTAACCGTGCACTTCGTCTCGAAGGCGGCGCACGGCTGCAGATCTCTGATGAAGGTGACCAGTCTCGATTCGATTTTGACAACGGAGACGAAATCTCGATTGAGGCGATGGTCAATCCTCGCCGGCTCAACGACCAGGCAGTCATCCTGGCCAAGGGTCGGACGCACAACGATGGGTTCCCAAGGGACAACCAGAATTGGTCCTTTCGTCTCAAGTCGGTCGCGGGTCGGGCCGGAGTGAATTTTTTGTTCCGCAGCCGTGAGGGTGAATCCGCCAGCGGTGATTGGCATCGCTGGACCACGACCAAGGGGTTTGGCGTCAACACCGGTTGGCATCACGTCGCCATCAGCTACCGGTTTGGCGAACCCGATTCGATACGTGCCTACATCGATGGCGTCGAGGTCAACGGGAATTGGGACATGGGCGGTCCGACGGCCGCGCCTCCCGTCGTGGACAACGATGAAATATGGATCGGGTCCGCGATGGCGGGAAATCTTGGGAACTCGTTCTTCGGAAGCGTGGATGAGATTGCGCTGTACCGGAGCATCATCCCTGCTGAAACTTTTGCGACCCGTTATCAACGGATCGAACTTCCGCCGGTGATTCCCAAGCCAGTCGCGGGCGTTCTGCAGATTCATATGCATGGTCCGCTTGAGGACAACGCTGCGTTTCCAAACGATCCCGGCAAACCGATCGCAACTTGGCAACAGGACGCGATGGGGTTCGTGAGGATCCCACACAAATACGATGATTGGGGAGTGCGCGACGATTGGGGGACCGGCGTGATGGTCCGCGCCGTGACCGAGATTGAATTGGATCCTGGAAGCTACGAATTCCTCGCACGCAGCCGGGGGATCGCACGACTGTTTGTCGATCGCGAGGTTTTGCTCGAAATTCCACGCCAAAACCGCGGCGGTGGAGCTCACAACAAAGTGCAACCGGTTCCTGATGTGCCTCGCCGGGGAATGCGTCCGCATGCGATGGACGACGTCGAACGAATTGCAACATTCGACAGCCCTGGTGGCAAACACGAAATTGTTTTTGACGTCATGGTCGGCGGCCCGAAGTTACGACTCGAGTTCGGCGAAGCATGCCTGGCGATCGCGGAGGAAGGCGGAATGTTTCGCCTCGTCGGACCGACACCCGGTCCGCAGCTGAGCGACGAAGGTTGGACCATGTTCGCGAAAGAACTCACTGCGGCGATCGACGAGATCGACATTCGAGCGCGCCGCGCCGCCGATAAACAAGAGAGTTATTGGCAGTACCGGCATCGGTTGGCCGCCGAGAGATTGGTCGGCGAGGATCTCGCTCAGACGATCGACACCCTGGTGCAGGCTCGCATCGACCGGGCCAGGCAGGAATCGGGCGACCGCGATTCATTTTTCAACCGCGATGTCCGCCCGATCTTTTCCGAACACTGTTACCGGTGTCACGGCGACAAGGACCAAGGCGATCTGAACCTGCTCTCGTTCGACAATCTTCTTGCAGGAGGCGAATCGGGCAATCCAGCGATCGTCCCCGGCAAGCCGGACGAAAGTTATTTGATCGACCTTGTGAGTGCCGATGCGGGTGAGGGAATGCCTCCGCAGGGCCCGGGCCTGACACCGGCGCAACTCGAAACATTGAAAGAATGGGTCTCGCAGGGTGGCCGGATCGAACCACCGCCACTTGATGTCGCGGAGGTGACTCCGATCGTGGATGACCTCACCTTCCTCCGAAGAGTGTGGATCGACACCGTCGGCGTCGCGCCGCCGCTGGGGGTCGTGCGGGAGTTCCAGAGGGATGGCTCGCCCGATAAACGCCTGCGGATGATTGATCAACTTCTCCAGGATGATCGTTGGGCCG
>JAHELS010000173.1 GCA_024644085.1 Rhodopirellula sp. | reverse complement strand
AGAATCGATCACCCCTTCAGGCTCAGCCCGCAGTTTCGGATCACGGCAGGTCGTGTACCGTGTGGCCCTCACCTTGCCCGACTCGTCAAGGATCCGGCGGTTGGATGCAACTTGCTCTACTTTCGCGGAGCCAAAACCAGCGTGCGTGACGTCCTGGGCCATCGGTAATGCGTCGGCGATTGCGTCGTCAAGTCGATTGAGGACTTCACGCGCAAAAGATCCTTCGTGACAACCCAGGTCCGTCGAGCCCAAGTCGTGCAACAATCGCTCGGCGGTGAAGTCGCACCTTGGAGCATCGTGTTGATGCAGCGTATGAACGGCGACTCGATCCGGGGTCGTGCCGGCCGCCTTGGCAATGCGTCTTCGAAACGTGTCGTACCCATCATTTCCGATCCCAATCCAATCGACCGCGCACAAGACGATTGGGTCACCCGCCCCGCTGAGAATCACACCGCGGGCTCGCAACCCGAGTTCCTCGGTTCGCTTGACGCGGTCGTACGCCATCATCGATCCAACCGGAGGAGTGGCGTCAACGTCAAACGTGGCCAGACGCAGCGAAGAACTGGTGTCGTCTGAACAAACCTCCCCAGTCGAACAAATGCAGGCTGCGAGTATCGAGAACAGGACGAACGCAATGCGAAGGAACATGTTTTTGGATCTCACTGCATACAAAGAAAAATTCACGGACGCGCACCGAACTACGGCGTCGCATCGACGACCGGCCGGTGGGCCTGGATCTGTGACTGGAAATCGCCAAGGCTGTGCCAATAAAGCGGTTTGTCGAGGTCGACTTCGGCCACCGCGATCGTTCCCCAATCGTTCGCCTGGACAATCGCGTTGCCATCGTGTCCGAAAATGGCCGAGATCATCCAATCGTTGGATTGATCGGTATAGGTGCTGCTGATGACGTAAACGTGGTTTTCACAGGCGCGTGCGGCACCGAGCATCGGATTGCAACCCCACACGGGCCATGCGATCACTTCGGCGCCACGGTTGGAAAGTTCTCGAGCGACTTCCGGGAAGAAACCGTCGTAACAGACCATCATTCCGAGTTTCCCAAACCGCGTATCGAAAACTGGATAGTCATCGCCCGGTGTGATCCCGCCTTCGATTTCCCCGCGCGGCAACGTCACCTTGCGGTACTTGCCGACCACGTTTCCATCCGGTCCGAGTAACACCGCAACATTGTAAAGAAGATGCCGATCACGCTCGACCAGACCAGCGACGATATAGAGGTCGTGTTCTTTAGCCAGGGCACCGAAATAGTTGGTCGAGGGACCCGGTATCGGCTCGGCAGCGTCGGCGAACGTTCCGCCGCTCGAGTAATAAGTCAGTGTCTCGGGCAGAACCACGAGATCGACTTGCTTTTCCGCAGCCTTGGCTATCAACGGCGCGAACTGCTCGCGCTTTTCTGAGGGAGTCTTCCCTTCGCGCGGTTGATAATGGACGGTCGCCAACTTGACTTTACGCGAGGCGGGCGCATCGACTTGCTCAAGCGTCGGCATGGACCATCGGACGATTGACCCGGGAGGGCCCCAACGAAAGTGAAGTTCAATTTGTGCCTGCACCGCGTCGGGCGGAACATGATAGATCCCTGTCAACGGAGTCCATCCGTCGCTCGTCGATGCGGCCGAGGGAAACTCAGGCTCGGCACGGGGACGCTCGCCGGGACGGTACGACGAGAATGTGGGATCGGGCCGCAGCACATTCCGGCCCGATTCGTCGAGCCAAAGAATCCGTGCGATCGCGGCGCGTCGAGGAAGATCGACGTTGGATGTCTCGCGCATGACCGTGAATCGATAATGTGCACCGCCGGTCACCGAGACGCGTCGTGACCAGAAGCCCGATAGTCCTTCGCGATCGTCAGCTTGGATAACCAGTTCGCCGGCGCTATCCGGGCCGCCATCTCGATTCCAGGAAAACTCGGGACGAATTTCCTCGCGCGGCGACTCGGTTTTCCAACCAGGCGGGGCCGCCGTTTGGGCACCCAGGTTCGCTGCGAAGCAGATCCATGTTGTGACGAACACCGTGAATGATCGCATCTCGAAGCCCGCTGGGGTGATCGACGACTGAGTCCAGAAAGGTGCGCAGCGACGGCCGCGCACAAAACAAGCATTCTAGACCAACACGGCGGTCGTCGTGCGGGATCGGCAACGCGAGGCATGTCGTATTGGCGGTCATCACCGCGCCGCGCGATCGCGCGCAGCGAACGATGTTGCCATCATCTGCTACAGGATGTAACCCCGTTCCTCGTGCTCGGACAGGTCCAAGCCTCGCGTTTCGGCGTCCCCGTCGACTCTCAACCCGATGGTCACCTGAACCAACTTCAGGACGATGTATGTGGCGATGACTGTGTAAATTGCCGCGACGATGGCACCTTTCAACTGGGTGAACACCTGGCCCGCGATGCTGTACGTGTCCGCTCCGCCGTTGTTTCCGCCAAAGATGGCAGACGCGAAAATTCCACACATGACAGTACCCAGAAAACCGCCCACCCCGTGGACGCCAAAGACGTCCAATGAATCGTCGTAGCCGACGCGTTGTTTGATCATCGTCGCGAAAATGTAACAAAGCACTGCCGAGGAGGCTCCGATGCAAATTGCGCCGATCGGGCCGACAAACCCCGATGCCGGCGTGATCGCGGCCAAACCTGCGATCGAACCGGTCGCGGCGCCAAGCACACTCGGTTTTCCAAGTTTCAACCATTCCAAACCCATCCACACGATCGTCGCGACGGATGCGGAAAGGTGGGTGACGAACAGCGCCATCGCCGCCTGGCCGTTCGCGGCAAGTGCACTCCCCGCGTTGAAACCGAACCAACCGACCCACAACATTGCTGTCCCGGTTACTGTCATCGTCATGTTGTGGGGCGGATCGAGATGCTTGGGGTAACCAGCCCGCGGACCGATCATGATGCAAGCCACCAGCGCGCCGAATCCGGCCGTGATGTGAACAACGATTCCGCCCGCAAAATCGAGTACGCCCCAATCCGCAAACAGACCGCCTTCACCGGCCCAGGTCATGTGACAGATCGGTACGTACACGACCAACAACCATAACGTTGAGAAGACCAAGACCGCCGAAAACTTCATTCGCTCGGCAAACGCTCCAATCATCAACGCGGGCGTAATCACGGCAAAGGTCATCTGAAAACCGGCAAACAGAATTTCAGGAATCGTGCCGGACATCGAGTCGGCGGTGACACCGGCCATCATCGACTTTGACAATCCTCCGATGAAAGAATGCACGTTCACCGAGTCTTTGACCATTCCGGTTGATTCGAACGCAAGGCTGTACCCGCACATCACCCAGACGATCGACATCAATCCCGTCAACGCCAAACACTGCATCAAAATGCTCAAAACGTTTCGGGTGCGTACCAGGCCACCGTAAAACAGTGCCAGCGCTGGGATCGTCATGAACAGCACCAATGCCGTTGAGGCCAGGATCCATGCTGTGTCGCCCGCGCTCAGCTGAGCGTCGGCAGCGTGTGCCGGTGAGGCGCCGAGAAAACCGAACACAACGAGAGCTGCGAAGATGCTCCCGATACGAACCGAGGAGACTGGTAAACGCATATCATTCCGCCTGTTACTTGTACCGCCACATCCAAGTTCTGCGACAAAAGCTAATCGATGCTATCCGCGCTGTGAATCAGTGCGCACGCTATTCGTTTAATTTCATCGGTGAATCGGCACGGATATTGTGTCGGCCGGCCCACCACGACCAACCCAGCAAGGCGGCCGCGGGAATTGCCAGGATCCGGTAAAAAGCGGATCCAAACACAACCGTTGCGTTGAAGATCATGAAGGTGAACAAAAAGAATATTGCGAGATCGAACCTCCTTGATGTGGGCCGACGGCGGAAGTGCGCCCAAGCGAGCCGACCAAGGTCACCAAGCCAAATAGCGGTGAAAAGATAGTTGACCCACAGCCCGTCACCCCGCCGGATGCTGGTCACACGCGCGGTTTCATCCGCGGTGTGTTGCCAGGCATCGTGGTGACTCCAGCCGTGCACGTAATGAAAGGCGAGCGCGACATGGGCCAGGTAAGCAAGCAACCCGCATCCCCAGAGCCAGCATTCAATCCTCGTTGGAATGGACAGCGCGGGTCGATTTCGCAGCCGATACGCAGCCCGAATGAGAACCATCACGACGGCGACGCGAACGGTCCACCGCATCAAGGATTCGCCGGTGGACTCTTCGAGCGGAAACATGCGGCCTAAGGCAACGCCTTGATGCGGATCCGGCGGTACTCGACTTGACCGCGATCGCCCTCGAGCCCGATCGGACCACTTTCGGGAATCTTGAACGCCTCTTCAATGACTTCGCCGTTGCAGCTGCAGCGGGCGACGGATCCCTTGGCCGTCACAACCAATTCATTCCACTCGCCCGGTCGATACGATTCCAGATCTTTGTATGGACCGGCCAGATGGTAGTCGCGGCATTGAAGTTGCGGTCCGCGAAGGAACACACCGCTGTCGGCATTGGGCGTGGCCCGGAACTCGAGAACCAATTGAAAGTCGCCCGAAAACTCGCGCGTTGTCCAGAGCTGTTGAATCTTGCGGCCCTCGGTTGGCGTGGTGACGATCAACCGGCCACTTCTTGCGAGGTACCGTCCATCAGGCGTCCGTTGTCGACCGTCAAAGTTTACCGGCTCGGAAACGATCGGCCAGGCGGGTGCGGCCGGATCACGTTGTTGCCATCGCTCGCGGCTCTTCAACATCTGCGGTGTCGTCGGTCGGTAGCCCCACCCGGTCAGGTCCACACCGTTGAACAAGCTCTCGAAACCTGGCTCGAGCTCATACGGCTCCACTTCGGTTTCGATAAAGCCAAGCGTCGCGAAGATGGGCCAAATGGCTTTCTTCCACTTTGCGTAGCCCTGTTCGTTTGGATGGAGCAAATCGGGGAATTCTTCTTTCTTTGCGTCACCGTCGGCATCGGCAAAGAGCGTCCAGGTGTCGACGACGGTTGCCTGTGGATGATCTTTGGCAATCTCCGAAACGCGACGGTTGAGTTCGGTGATCTTTTCCGCCGAACGCTTTTTCGATGCGCTGCTGGGGAAGACCTGGCAAATGACGATCGGCATTTCGGGATCGTGTTTTTTGAGTTCGCCAAGAATCAGTTCAACATTGCCCGCAATCGTCTCAGGCTCGGCGTTTTCTTCGAGGTCATTGGTGCCCATCAGCATCACGACCGCGGCGGGATCGAGATCGAGAACGTCTTCGTGCAAGCGAATCAGCATCCCGCGAGTCGTATCGCCGCTGATACCGCGATTGGCGACTTTCACACCGGGAAAGTCACCGCGAAAATCATCGTTCCAGCCCTGCGTGATCGAGTCGCCGAGGAACACCACGGCTTCACGATCGGTTTCGGCCCCTCTGGCAAAAGTGGAGCGACGGTTTCGCCAGACATTTTGAAACCATTCGGCACGGCGAATCGGTCCGGCACCGGGCAGACCCTCGTCGGTCGCGGGAATCACCAGCCGGGGCGCCGTTGCGGCCTCTTGGGCCGGCAAAGCGGCGGGGCAAAGCAGGGCGGCGATCAAGGCAATCGCGATGTAGCGGAAATGGGACAGAATCATCGGGTCGAACCTCATCAAGGAAAGGAGCACCGCTGGATCGCGTTTGCGTTAACCATCCGTGACTTCGGCTTCGCGCGTCTTGGCCATGTCGTTCGCCTTGTTTTCGAATTTCTTGGTCAGCTCCTGGATCTCTTCCTTGAGTTTGTCGCGATCATCCTCGGTGATTTCCTTTGCCTTTTCGGCCGCGTCGGCGGCCTTGTTGGCATCACGGCGGATGTTACGGATCGAGATCTTCGCATCTTCGGAGAGCTCCTTGATGCGCGAAACCATTTTCTTGCGGACCTCAGTCGATAACGCGGGTACGTTCAATCGAATGATGCGTCCGTCGTTTTGCGGATTGAGTCCAAGGTCTCCGGCCACGATCGCCTTTTCGATTTCCTTGATGGTCCCGGCATCGTACGGGCGGATCACGATCTGTTGCGGCTCGGGCGTGCCGACCGAAGCGAGTTGTTTCAGCGGTTGCGCGGACCCGTAGACTTCGACTTTAATCGAGTCGACCAGGCCGGGATTGGCGCGGCCCGTTCGAATTCCCGAAAGGTTATCGCCGAGGACGGAAATTGCTTTCTCCATCCGTTCTTCGGTATCCATCAAGGTTTCTTCGACAGTCATGTTGGCGTCCTTGGACAAGGGTTAAGTGTATGGATATCAGATTGCGGGTTGGCTTACTTTGGATCCGATCCACGTGCCAACGGTGTCACCGGAGATCGCTTTGACGATGTTGCCGTCTTTCTTGAAATTGAAAACGAGGATTGGCTTCTCGTGTTCCTGGCAAAGGGCGATGGCGGTTGCGTCCATCACTTTCAAATTCTTTTCAATCACCTCCGCGTAGCTTAGCGATTCGTACAGCACCGCGTGGGGGTTTTTCTCGGGATCGTCGCTGTACACGCCATCGACACGCGTTGCCTTGAGAACCACGTCGGCGTCCAGTTCCAACGCCCGCTGGGCGGCCGCAGTGTCGGTGGTCACGAACGGATTGCCGATCCCGGCCGCAAGGATGACGACACGGTTTTTCTCGAGATGACGGATCGCACGGCGTCGAATGAAACTCTCAGCGATCTTGTCGACCGGGATGGCCGACATCACCCGAGTCTGCAACCCGAGCGACTCGAGGGCATCCTGCATCGCCAACGAGTTGATCAGCGTTGCCAGCATTCCCATGTAGTGGGCCGTGGCATCCTGGACCAACGCGTTGTGGCCGGAGAATTGTGCGCCGCGCAGTATGTTGCCTCCACCGATGACGATCGCGATCTGGCAACCCGACTCGTGGGCGCGTTTGATTTGTTGCGAGATCTCGCCCGCTTCTTCTCCGCTGATCCCGCGACCACCACTGTCGGCCAGGCTCTCGCCGCTCAGCTTCAAGATGACGCGGCGATAACGAAGATTCGAGTCGGTGGGGCCGGGATCGTCGGACATGAGTCGTTCCGATAGTGAAAGTTCTCGAGGAAGTTCGTCGTGGACTCGCAAGGGCGAGTGGCACCATGATACGAAAAAACCTCGTCGATCCGATGGGGGATCGACGAGGTGGATCGTTGATTCGGCCGTCGTCGGTCAAATCTTGGGACGGGGTCTAGCCAACCGCCACGCGTTTGAATTCGACGATCTCTGCATCCGGACTCAATTCGTTGACGGCCGCTTCGACGGTTTTGGAATCATCCAGAGCATAAAGCTGGCTCAGCAAGCATCGCTCGAGGTCGAGCAGTGTGTTGTCAGCCACGAAACGTTCCAGTTTGCCGGGAACAATCTTGTCCCAGATCTTTTCCGGCTTTCCTTCGGCTTTCAGTTGCGCCTTGATGTCTTCCTCGGCCTTGGCCATGACTTCGGGAGTCAATTGTCGGCGGCTGACGTACTGGGGTACGTTTTTCTGGGGCTTGCCAAGATTCTCCCGCTCGTTGGTTTCGTTTTCGGCGATGATCTGAGCTCGGATCGCTTCGGTTTCGTTTGCGACAAAATCCTCATCAAATTCATCGGGACGAAGAATCGACGGACTCATCGCGGCGATGTGCATCGCGACGCTTCGGAAAAACTGCGCCGCCTGGTCACCCTTGCCGCCATCCTTGAAGGAGACGAGCACACCGATCTTGCTGCCGGCGTGGATGTACGACGCAATGTTTTCGCCCGAGACCGTTTGGAAGTCCGAGATTTCAATCTTCTCGCCAATCACGCCCGTCTTTTCGACCAGCTTTTCGCTGACGGTGCCGCCTTCGTAGGGCAGAGCCAGCAATTGCTCCCTGGTTTCGACGTCGTTCTCGGCGGCCAAGTCAGCGAGGCTGTTCGCAAACGCGACGAAGTCGTCGTTCTTGGCGACAAAATCGGTTTCGCTGCTGAGCGCCAACAGCAAACCTTTCTTCCCGTCGTCATCCAGTTTGGCAACAACGACGCCTTCGTTGGCATCGCGATCGGCTCGCTTGGCGGCGACTTTCTGGCCCTTCTTGCGAAGGAAATCGAGGGCACCGTCGAAATCACCGTCGGATTCCTTGAGCGCTTCCTTGCAATCCATCATTCCGGCGCCGGTGGCCTTTCTCAATTCACTTACGTCTTTGACTGAAATGGACATTGTCTTCCTTCTATTGATCCAAATGCGATTTCACGCGAAAGAGTTGGGTTGTTGTTGGACGGATTTCCGTCGTGACTGAATAAATCGAAATTGAAACAGACCCGAACTTGGACGTCCGTCATTTGCAAATGGTTCGGCGATCGGGGGCAATCGGCGTACACCGTTGCCCGTCCGATTCGATCCCTGATCCGGAAATGACGGCCGGATCACTTCATCGATTGCGGTGCGATCACGCCTCGGTCGTGGAATCGTCCGACGGTTCCGCGGCACCGACCGCCTGGGCGACCGGCTCCTTCTTTTCCGCCGGTGCCTTCGGTGGGGGCACCTCGCTCGATGCCGTCTCAGGCTCCGATTCGGCGACCTTTTTCATCGCCAATTGGCCTTTGCCGTTATTCACGGCGTCGGCCAACTGTCGCAGGATCAGCTCGACGCTACGGATCCCGTCGTCGTTGCCGGGGATCGGCAGGTCGATGTCGCTCGGATCGCTGTCGGTATCGATCAACGCCAGCGTGGTGATCCCCAATCGCTTCGCTTCGCGAACCGCATTGCGCTCCTTGCCAGGATCGATGATGAACAGGCACTCGGGTAAACGATTCATCGTTCGCAAGCCGTTGAGGTTGCGATACATTTTGCGGTACTCGCGATTCAACGACGATTGCATTTTCTTGCTGTAGTCGTTGATCCGGTCACCCGCGCGAAGCTCTTCGAGTTCTTCAAGTCGGCCGAGACGGCTTCGGATCGTGCGAAAGTTTGTCAGGGTGCCGCCGAGCCATCGCTCGCTGACGAAGGGCATGCCGCAGCGAAGGGACTGGGCCTCGACCGCTTCGCCTGCCTGGCGCTTCGTGCCGACAAACAGAATCAGGCTGCCGCCGGCAGCTACCTGGCTGAGGTATTTCTTGGCCCGCAATAACCCGCGAAGAGTTTCGCGGATGTCCATGATATGGATGCGGTTCTTGCGTCCGAAGATGTACGGGGCCATCTTCGGGTTCCATAGACTTGTGCGGTGTCCAAAGTGGACTCCGGCTTCGATCATTTCTTTGACGATCGGGTCTGCCACGAGTGCGATATCCTTGTAGGTGCCACGGCGGGCTGCAAGAAACATTCACGCGAGTGAGTGTTCCCAGGGGATCGGATCGCGTCCGCGATCGCTCGCCCTTCGTTCCCATTTGCCATGGTAGGGAGTTTGGGTCACCGGTCGGCGACGTGCCGGAACCGGTTTTGAGCACGAAAGCCTAGCCAAATACGGCAAAGTGAACAAGGGAGACCCCTTGGCCGCGCCGACGCCGAAAAGCACGCACCGATGTGCGTAATCGGCTTCGGGACGGTTGCAGCGGGGTCGGCAGTTCCGTAGCTTAGTGGGGTGCACTTGTCGTGTAGTACACCTCGTCGTTGAATCTGCCACTTGCCGGTCTCGCGCATGGCTAAACCTTCCGACCTCCAGGCGGCTTCGCTGCTCGAAGAAATCGCTTGCGCCATGCAGGTCGGCACTCCGGTGATCGATTCGATGAGACGATTGCAGAACCGCCGTCTCGGCTCGATCACACGTTCGGCCCGAAAAATCGCGGAGGGGTTGGATCGCGGTGAAAGCGTTGCCGACGCGGTTGAGGCGCTCGGATCGCAAACGACCTCCCAGGCCGCAGCGGCTATCCGGCACGCCGAGTCGAAAGGAAATCCCGAACTGATCGAGCGGCTGGCAGCCCAGATTCGCCGTCGCGCGGACATGGCGCGGGAGTCGAGATTGTCCTGGTTCTACCCGATCATGCTGTTGGTGATCGGGTATCTGGTCGCAATTCTGGTGATGGCCCCTTTGGTTCGTCGGCTCCACGGCCGTGACTTTCAATGGGCTCCATGGCTGGTTGATTTGGCGTTTTGGCTCGAAACCAACTGGTGGTTGCCGCCGGCCGTCGCCGGCGCGGCACTGGTGATCGGCATCGCGTGGATTTTCACGCGCGATCGTTTTCCCAAGGATGCGCGGCGAAGCCTGTTTTGTGACGCGTTGGCCGACCAGGTCGAGCATGGCGTCACCGAGCAAGATGCGGTCAAGTTGGCTGCGGGATTGTCCGGTGATTCTGATTTGATGTCACTTTCGGATCCCGATCTCGAAACAAGCGAAGTCGCCGAGATCATTTCGGCCGGGGACATGTTGCCCGATGTCAGTTCGAACGTACAACAATTGTTGGTCGCACGCCTTCGGTACAAAGGGGCTGTGTTTGCCGAGCGCGCACGTCGACATCGATACTTTTGGTCACGATTGGTGCCGCGGTTCGCGATGGTCGTGGTCGGTTGTGGATTGACGTTGTCGTACGTCTGGTGGGTGATCGCACCGGTTTATATACAGGTGGCCCAGTGGTAACGACGCCGCCGACAAACAGCGAGGTGAAATTGAACCTGCCGCCCTCCGGCGCGCCGGGTGCAGAGAAAACTCGGCTCGACCCCGTGGCGAGCCGCCTCATTTCGGCGGGTCAGCAACATGCCGTTGGCGTCATTCAATGGGTTGAAGGACAGCGTCAGCGCGCTTCGATGCGTCGCCGAGCCGTCGTCTGTGCGATGGGCGGTTGGTCGCTGGTGACCGTGGCGGCGGTCGTCAGCGCCGCGGTTTCGGTTCATCTGTCGCGGGACATCCGCGAGATTTTCATAGACCAAATGGGGTTTGAAGCAGACGCGCCGAGGCTCGTCACGATCTTGCCGTGGTTGTTGGTTGCGGTGGCAATTCTAATCGTGGTGATCCTGGCGTTCGGGTTGCTCACGGGGCGGCTGCCCGGTTACAGCCGAACCGTTTCCGCGATCGATTGGTCGGCGGCGAGCGATGCCGTCGCCCGTTTGCTCTCGGTTGGCTGTACCTATCCGGAGGCATTTCGCACCGCAGCCAAAGTGACAGGCACCGACCCGAGCCGTCGATGGTTGGTCCAGGCGGCGGCACGAGTGGAACGCGGTGGAGCCGATTCGGTTAGCGATACCGGTTCGGTTGGAGACGCTGCGATTTTGGAATTGTTGATCGACTCGGCGACGCACCAACCCCAGCGTCAATGGACCGTGGCTGCTGAACATTTTCTTGATCTGGCGCGGCGCAGGCTCGTCTTGCTTCTGCAGTCCACGCCAATGATCGCGACGATCATCTCGGGATTGTTGATATGGGTTTCGATCTCGGCGACGCTCGGGTGGATGTGGCGTGCCGCGGCGGAAATGATTCGAGGGATGGGTTACTGAAATGAGCCGGCCTGTCCGAATCATTCTCTGGACGTTCGCGATCATTGTGGGGCTGGTGTGCTTCGTGCTGGTGCTTCCGTCGCTGTTGGGATCTTTGATGGGGATCCTGTTGATCTTCGCGATCGTCGATTTCACTTCGCGCCGCTACCGCAATTCCGTTCGAAACTTCAATTCGGCTCTACGTGCGATATGTCATCACGACGGCGCGATCGAGAAAGTAGCGCTCGCGTTCTCGCGATCCGGCCCACTGAGCGGGCCATGTTACGAGTACGCGCGACGGTTGATGGTGGGCGACGACCCGCTTGACGCTGCAATTGCTGCTCGGGTGCCGCTGCAACTGCAAACAGCGATTGCCATGCAGCGACCGCAACAGGAAGCCGACCCGGTCGATCATGAGGAACGGACCGAGAACGAGCTGGCTCTGGTCGACGCGACGATGATGCCGGCATATGGACAATTCATCTACCTGACCATCACGGCACTGGTGACGTGCAACGTGCTCGCCTTCATGTCGATTTTTATCCTGCCGACGATGGAAGCGATGTTCGACGAGTTCTATGGAACGGAATTGCCCTATCAGTGGATGTTCAGCACTGGACCAGCGGTCGGAATCCTTGTGCTGCTGACAGTGATTGGAATCGTGATCATTCCACTTCTCAATCGCGGGCACTTACTTGGAGTTCGATTGCCGCGCTGGATCCCCACGATGCCGCGGCTCGCCGTTCGCAAAGCGGAGATCCTCAACGGATTGGCCGACGGCGTGGAAGCGGGCTGGCCGTTGGGGCGGACGCTCGCACTGGGACACGCCGTCTCAACGCGATCGCTCGAGCGTCACTCGCTCTACCACGCGATGCACATGATTCAACAGGGGATTCAACCGCTCGAAGCGATGCGCCGAACGGGATGGATCGATCACGACGAGGAGGCGTGGCTGCACGGCACTCCGCCCCAGCGTGCTGCGGATCTGCTACGCTCGATTGCGAGCCAGACGATTCGCGACGCCCGTTCGAATTTGCGTTGGTTGATGGCCGTTTTCTTTCCCGTATTGATTCTCATGCTGGGCTCGGCGGTCGCGGCATTCTCCTACGGTTTCTTTGCCAACCTTACGAAGTTGATCAGTGATCTCGCTTGAACTTTCACCTCAATCGACGCGTGCACGCTCGGCACGCCGCGGCAGCCTTGTCGTCGAGGCGGTGATCTCCGCCGCGCTGCTTGGGACCGCCGCGTACGCGCTGACACGATTGGCCCGAACCAGCGCGGTGTTGAGCCAGCAAGCCGACCAGCAATTGGCGGCGACATTGACAGCCGAAAACCTGGTCGAGCGTCTGCGTCGTGTCGAAACCGGGGACTTGAGCCAGCAGGCAACGACGATCGCCCAGTCACTTGCGGACACTTCGCAGTGCGAAATCGGCGTCTTCACCGAGTCATTTACCAATGCGGATCGTCAAGGCATCCACCTTCGAATCGATGTCACTTCGTCGCCGCAAAACCGCGTCACGCTTCACGATTGGCGGCTCGTCGATTCGAGCGACCTCGTCGATCCGAGCGACGGGGAGGACGACAACGGTTCGGTCAATGTGGAGGGCGACGAAGATTCGTCGGGCGAGACAGGGGAGGGCGATGATGAATGAGGTGATACATCGGCAGAATCGTCGCGGCGGAATTACGTTGGTGGAAGTCATCGGAACGCTCGCCGTGTTGTTGATCCTCGCCGTGTCGGCGGCAGGGATTCTCGGTGCGATCACCGAGATTGGTGTCCAGACGCGAGATGCAACGCAGGGCCGTCAGACAATCCGTCGTTTCGCGACGATGCTTCGCAGCGATGTCAATCGATCCAGCGACATCAGTGTTTCAGACGACCAGTGGCCGATCGAGATGAAGGTCGAGTCGGTG
>JAHELS010000431.1 GCA_024644085.1 Rhodopirellula sp. | reverse complement strand
CGCGCTGGACGAATACCTCGGTCTCCACGTGACGGAACAACTCGTGTTCCATTACCAGCTGCGCGCTTGAGTCGTCAACAACTCTCCAGTTGCGGATGATCAAAAGCGGCAAAACATGCTGATAGAGCATCCGCACCGGCCACGCGAGCCTGAGCAATTTCACCAGGATAAGGATCAAAACATGCAAGCCAATGTCAAACATCACAAAGCAGTAGAGTCGATACAGTGCAGCGAGTCGGCTTCGACGCGATTGAGTTTCGGCTCGATGGTGCCCGAAGTATTGCCACGACCACGGCATCAAATAAAACTGCTGTTGCGGATAATCCGCTTCCATCGCCAGGACTGAATCCAACGTTTCGTGAACTCGGGCATGTTCCTCGATGTTGTAACGAGGCCGACAGCGGAAGGTCATTGAAACGATGACGCCCATCAGTCCCAGCGAACAACGCGCCGCTAATAGATCTCGACCTCCGTCGACGACCGAGATGACCGGTGCGCCGGTGCGCGAATCGTAGTGAACGATCGACACCGATTCGACATAATGTGACAGACTATGTTTACCGGATCCGTGAGTGCCGGTCGCCGTGGCTCCCGCCACAGATTGTTCATCGATCAGACCCAAAGACGGCAAAGTCAATCCTTCAGCAGCGATCTGCTTGATGAGGCTTTTGATCTGGCAGCCGCCGCCAACGGTAACCGTCGGAAATGGGTCGGCATGATCGATCTCTACAGCATTCAAATGCTGCAAATCCAACATGACCCCCGTCGTTGTTGTTGCGGGGCTCCAGGAATGCAGCCGGCCCACGGCACGGATTTCCTCTCCACGATGGCGATCCAAGATCGTCAGCACCTCATCGACGCTGTGCGGACGGTAGATCGCCGCCGGTTGAAAGTCGATGTTGCGGCCGAAGTTGACGACTTTATTCGTCATAAAAGGAATCTTCCGTAAAGCCAGATTTCGTCAGCCCAAATTGTCATTTCACTCGGACAAAGCAAGTCCGACGTCGAAATGCTCAAGTTAGCATAGATAAAAATCTCGAACGAACATGTGCATTTCGTGAATCGGTGGCCTTCATGATCCGTCTACTTCTTGTCGCTTCCTTGTTGCTTCTGTCTGGTGTCACCCAGACTCAGAATGCAACGGCAAAAGAGTTTCAACTTAAGAAGAGATCGCGTCCAAACATCCAATGCTCCGACGTGATGGACACGCGTAATTTTAGCCTGTTGGATTACAGACGCATGTTCATGAACGGGACGACTCCTACACAGGCGGAATTGGTGGGACATTGGCGCGGTGTGAACAAGGGGATCGTCGAACGATTTGGCTACAAACAGTTTATCAAGGAGATTCTGCCCCAAGACTGTGAATTATCCGGCGACAACATCCAGGTTCACCAGGTCTCGAACGACCTGCTGCGTTGTTGCGGATGGCAGCCTCAAACCGATTCCAACTCGTTCGATGGGCTGAAGCGACAAGGAAAGTTCGCGATCAGCGGGCCCGGAGGCATTGGGCCGTTTCGACACGGCGTGAAGTTCAGCTATTGGCGAGGAGATAACCGCAAGGCGGACCCAGTGCGATTGATCGTGGACCGAGTTGTCAAGATTGACTGCAACCATCTGCTCGGAAGGGCCACTGTCAACATTGGACCGATCCGAATCCCAGTGGCATACTTTGTTCTTGAGAGAATTGATTGACGCGGTCGGCTGAAACCCGCAAGGGCACCGCGCATGCCGCGTCGCGTTTTGAATGAACTCGGTCGAGTCACATCATTCAAGTTCAAATTGTCGCGATCCGCGCTCGATGCCATCGGGTCAGCGTGTTATCTTGCTGCGGTTTACGCGGTGCCGCAAACTGCCGGCGAGAGCAATCCATTCTGTTCCAATGGGCTCCACACAGATGTCCGAGAGTGAGCGTGTCAGTCATTGGATTGACCTTGTCAAAAGCGGTGACTCTGTCGCGGCGAATCGAATTTGGGAACACTATTTTGATCGTCTCGTGCGTTCAGTTCGAGGCCGCTTGTACGGGCAGAACCGGGCGGTCTCGGACGAAGAAGATATCGTCCTGAGCGTCTTCAACAGCTTCTATGATGCGGCCGAGCAGGGCCGGTTTCCAGACTTATCAGATCGCGACAACCTTTGGCAACTTTTGCTGCGCATGTCCGCACGAAAAGTGATCGACAAGCGACGGCGTGATCGACGACAACGTCGAGGCGGAGGCGCGAAGATTCATTCATTGGATAATGGTGGCGACAATGAGACCGTTCTCGAGGCTGTCGGAGACGAGCCTTCGCCGGAAATGGTGCTGATGATGCAGGAATCAGTCGAGCAGTTTTTTTCTCATTTAGGTGTCGGACAGCTCAGAGAGTTAGCGGGTGCTAAGTTAGAAGGGTACTCAAACGCGGAGCTCGCAAGGCGATTTCAGTGCTCAGAGCGGACGATTGAGCGTCGTCTGCACCTGATTCGGGAAAAATGTCAGCAGGAGTCGTTAGAACACGATGAGCATTCGCCAGAAAAAAATATCGATCACCGCTCTGGAACGGATTGACGACATTTGCGCTGGATTTGAACGACAATGGCAGTCAAACGATCCTCCAGCCATTGAATCGGTGCTTGCAGCACAGGAATCTTCACATGGATCTGCGATTGAGCGTGACGTGCTGTTGGCGGAACTGATCGTTCTCGAAATCGACTATCGGCAACGGCGTGGCGATACTGCCACGAAACAGGAATACCTCGACCGTTTTCCGAGCGATTCGAACGTTGTCCACGATGCCCTGAACCAGCGCGACAAGCCGACCAAGGCGTTTGAACCGCCGTCGGTCGACCGGCTGGCCCAGCTCTTTCCAGCTCTGCAAATCGACGGATTGATCGGAGCTGGCGGAATGGGGGCGGTGTACAAGGCACGACAGAAAGGGCTAGACCGCTTGATCGCCCTGAAGATTCTGCCCGAAGAATTGAGCCACGACGTCAAGTTCGCGATGCGGTTCACTCGAGAAGCTCGCACGCTGGCCAAATTGAATCATCCCAATATCGTCACGGTCTATGAATTCGGTAGCGTCGAAGACACGTACTACTTTCTGATGGAATACGTTGACGGGTCAACGCTGCGCGAAGCTGTCCGATCACGCCAGCTTTCGCCGGACCACGCCCTGGCGATTGTGCCCCATTTGTGCGATGCGTTGCAGTATGCCCACGACAAGGGTGTCATTCACCGGGACATCAAGCCCGAAAACATCCTGATGAGCGTCGACGGTTCAGTAAAGATCGCCGACTTTGGGCTT
>JAHELS010000026.1:1958-45227 GCA_024644085.1 Rhodopirellula sp. | reverse complement strand
ACCATTCCGGCTACACGATGTACCACGTCCCGTTCACCGACCGAACTCAATTCGAGGCGGCGTGGCCCCACTTGCTTTCGATTGCGACCGACGAAGCACCATTGACATTGTGGAGCGGCCACGACCGGTGGACGGCCGTTGATTTTGATGCCGGAGTCGTCATCTTTACGCCTAACACCGGCCAACTGATCGTTCCAGGAGACAACACGGCCAAGATTTATGGACCTGAGGCAGAGGCGGCGATTGAAAAGGGGAAGCTTAGCATTCCAGAGGGGACGTATTTGAGGGTCGGCCCACCTTGGCCTGACACGATTCGCGACGAATCTGGAAAGCTGCCGGAGTATGTTTTCGCCGATGGGCTGCAATGGAAGACGGCAACATCACGGGAACTTCGCCACGACGTTAAAAAGGCAATCCTATCCCGCCGAGCGCGAATTGAGATTCGTTTGATCGTTGACGGCAAGGTCGTCGATCTAAACAGGATTCGACTTCCAGATTCCGTAATCGACAAACGCTTTGAGAAGACATCCAACCCGTAGTCGGTCAGCGTTCGATGACAAATACTAACCCGTATCAACCCTCTCAATGCGGGACGAGCCACAAGATTCGATACGATGCCAGGCATTGGACCTGCACGGCCTGGCGATCCCCGGTCCGTAGCGTGTGTGCGGTAATTGCCGTGTTTTCGATCCTGGGCTTGATGTTCCTTTCGGTAGTCACTGTTGCTCCGAATACAGAGCGGGCTGCCACGATTCTTGCTCTCGTGCTTGTCGCCACAGGAACATTGTCCACGCACAAGTGGAGCAAACTCGATGCGATTGCCTCGGTTTAGTATTCGAATCGCGCTCGTCATCGTCGGTGCATTGGCGGTTGCGATGTCGACGCTGACCAAGCAACAACGTATCGCGGCAAAGCTGAGGCGACATGATGTTCAGATCACGTACGAGTACCAATACGACAACTGGGCCGACTTGGAACGGTATTCTTTCAATGATCGTGCTGAACTGTCGGCGATCGAAAGGTTCTTTGGCGCCGACTTGTGCTCGAGGATCGTCAGCGTAAGTTCAAACCACGCCGAGAATCCGGCGGAGATCGCAAGACTCGCATTCCAACTTCCGCATCTTCGTCGACTTGCTGTCAAGCGAACATCGCTGGTCGACGGGGATCTCAACGGCTTGTCCAAATTGCATGAACTGCGAAAGTTGGAGCTTCACGGCACCGAGATCAGTGACGCTTCAGTTGAAATGCTCTCTCGACTGACCAAGTTGCGAACTTTGGGGCTCATCGACACGAAGTTGTCAGGCGAAGCCGTTCAAGCACTTCGCACCGCTCTGCCCCGAACTCGCATTACGACGGAGCCCGGCGGGCACATGTGATAGGTTCGCGACCACTCGCGAGAACCGCATCATTCGCTAACTCGGGGCCCTCGTGCTGTAATTCACTTGCAATGTTAGTCTCGGCTTTCGGCAATCTTGATGTGTACGGGCATTTCCGGTTCAGCCCGCGGCACGCGCTAATCGATGGATCGTGAGGATACACACGAATGCTGCTATATTGGCGTGAGTGCCAATTCGCTGGTTCGCCGATGGAACCGCGAGTTCATTGGCAGGTCGCTTGACAGTTACGAAGCGCGGAATCATGACTTGCGCTGCGCTGACCCTCTCCTTCTCGTCTACGTCGGAGCTAACGTATGCCTTGCAACTGTGATTCGATTGCTGATACGCGATGGTCGCATTATGCGGATGGGTACCATGCGCGATTGGCGGACGGGACGGCGACGATCACGTTGAAGCAACTGAAAAGGGAATGGCGAGATTGGGATGCTTCTCAGCGCGTGGACTTTTGCCTGTCCTTTGCGTTCGCCCATGACATTCCCGATCGTTTCCGAATCTTGAGGTTTCTCGTCGCCAACGGTGATCACGATTGCTGGCCGGTGTTCGCACACAGCTTGCCATCCGAATTCTGGCCTGACGAGGCAGTTGAAATACTTTGCCAGTGGGCTGACTCTTGCCCGGCGGGAGAAGCGTCGAGTTATCTGAATGCACTTGGCATTCTGCATCTTCACAAAGATCATGAGCAAGAAATAAGCGATGCCCGTAGTTTTCTGCGACGATACCTCAAGGACACAATGCTCACAGAGGGTCTGATCAGCGATTCGGTTTCATGTAACGAAATCGCCTACGATGCGCTTGTTTGCGTTGAGTCGCTCGTGAGTCTCGGTGAGGACCGCGAGATCCTGCGCGGGCCGCACCATCTTCTCAGGACGCACCCATGCGCGGAGATTCGAAGGCTGACGGAGTGTCGTATCTCCCAGAGTTTTTGCATTGAATGACCAATCGAGATTGACTGTGCATGGCGACGCGCCGGCGCGGCAAAGAGCAGGAATGATACGCAATCGTAAAACCGCCAAATCGATCGCCACGGTGTCAATCCTTGTAACGATCGTGATGTCGAATGTCGTGTTCCACAATCTTCCCGTTTCGCGAGAACGGATACCGCTGACGATTGGCGTTGCCGCCACTGGAATCGTCGTATCGCTTCTGCTTTTCCTCGTCGTTACTCGACTGCCTGACCGACGCTCATTCCGAATTGCGGCCGTAACGTTCTTCGCGTTGGTACTCGCGAATCCCCTCGCATCGGCCGCGATGCAGCGAATTTCATACTCGCGATTTGGTTTTACTGTCTATGGCGTGACACCGCTCCCGGTCCTCGACATTACCGTCGACAGTGATGGGATGCTCTGGTTCCGTCCAAAGACGCACCGAATCACGCACGAAGAACTCGAAGCTTTGATAGTCCCAGGCGTTGACGTCGTCGTCGTGGGAATTGGCTGGGACAGCGTAGCGCAGCTCACCGATGATGCAAAATTGCTCGGCGACTCGGTCGACCTTCGCGTGTTGCCAACCCCGGAGGCTTTCGCGGTCTACAATGCGCTCGCGGCCGAGGGTCGCAACGTCGTTCTGCTTGCTCACACCACGTGTTGACGCCGCAAGCAGAGGCTCCCGCTGACACAAATCTGCATTGTCCGATACAAAGTTTCTGCGAATCATGTTGATTGCTGTTTTTCTCGTCCAGGTACTCTTGTTTGGCCTCGCGAGTCTCTTTGTTGCCCGTAGCTTTTTCATTTCGCGGCGAGAAGGCGTTGTCCGGTTTCCACGTTTGGGCGTAGTCATTCATCGCGCGCAGAATCCACAGCGTTTCCAACTTGCTCTGATCGGTGATGTGTTGGCTGCAATTTTCTTCGGATCGATTACGGCACTCGCCGCGTACTGCTTCGTACTCGAGCTTTCGCGGTCGCTATATTCCGGTGGCTGAGGGTCCGGACATTGAATCGTAACTTCTCAATTCGAACTCTGATGACGGTGACTCTTGTATTCGCCGTGCTGTTCGCAGCGCCGCGAGCACTTGGTGAGATGACGGTCCCGCATTGGGCACTCCTTTGGATTGCGACCCTGCATCAAATCGCGCTAGCTGGAACTCTTGCGACAATGATTTGGCTCGTAACGGGAAAACACAAAACAGTTGCCTGCATCTGCGCGGTGCTCATCACGCTGCTCTGGGCTCCGAATCTCGCAGCCGCGACGGAAATTGCGATTCGTGGAAAGGCCGATGCGTCCATACGCCTCGCCGATGCAATCGGTGTCACGCTGTACTTGAACGATTTCTATTCGGTAACCTATGACTTGGTCGGTTATCAACTCAAAGTTGCTCCGTCGAGCTGATGAATCAATGATCACTCGTGGTTGGCGTCTTTCGGGTTCGCCCCGATAGAACTTGTGGAAAGAATCGAGAAACAGCCAAAGGAATCAGGAACATGAAGCGATCATCTTTGAGCGATGGGCTTACTCGTCGAAACGTCTTGCAGCGAGCCATGATCGGTGGCATCGCGCTCGGAGCGTTCGGCGCGAAACGATCGGTTGCGGCCGAGTCCGAGCCGAGATATCTGCGCGTGATCGCCTACAACGTTTATGCCTGCACTGGTTGGCCGAAGGATCGCGCGATGGCGAAAACAGCGACGGCAAAAGGGCAGATGCCGGATCGTTTCGCGAACGAGTTGGCGCTCCACGATCCCGACATCATCAACTTTTCCGAGGCACCCGATGAAGCGGTGGTAAAGCAGATCGCCAAGCGACTTGAGATGAACTACGTGTTCTTTCCCAGCGGTGGCAACTGGCCCGGCGCATTGCTCAGCCGGTATGAAATCGAAGATCCGATGAACGCACCGCTGGTCGGGGGCCAGCGGCCCGAAGACTTGTTCACTCGGCATTGGGGACGGGCAACGATCAAGCTTCCCCGTGCTGGTCCGTTGATCGTGCACTCGGCTCACCTCTATCCCGGCGCAGATCCAGGAATTCGTCTGCGGGAAATTCCTGCGATGTTGGAATCGATGAAGGCCGACCTCGATGCAGATCGCTCGATGCTTCTCATTGGTGATCTCAATCACGGCCCGGACACAGAAGAATATGGGATGTGGCTCAGGGCTGGATGGACAGATACGTTCGCAAAGGTCGGGAAGGGAGAGGGACCGACGATAAAGTCGGACGAACCTCAGTGGCGAATTGATTACGTCATGGCAGCCGGGACAATTGCAAAGCAAGTCGTCGAATCACGGCCGCTGTTCGAGGGTGCATTCCGCACCAACACAGCGGACCCCGCTTCGTTTGCACTAAGCGATCACTTGCCTCAACTCGCTGAGTTCGAGTACGAAGTCGCCAAAGGCGAATGATGGGTGTGGCGGAACCTTGGTTCAATCGGCGACGCCGAGCGTGATATCGAGCGGGCTCATGTTCGGATGGCGGACCGCCACGTGTTGGCGCCGGTCGGTCAGTTCGTCGACACGCCGGACCGCGTAATCGATCAATTGATACAGCGTGATCGTGTTTTCATCGCTGATCTGCGGGATCGCGGTTTTGGTCGTTTCATGGAACAGGTGTTCGCCGTTCAGCGCTTCGAGAATGGCCAGCGACAGAGCGCCGTGGCCCCACTGCGGCTTTTCGCGCGACGCCTCGCCGCTCAGTGATGAGGCCAGCACGGCGACACCGCGCGACGTCGTTCGCTCGACCCGTTCAGTGAAATGCGCGACGGCCAATTCCATTTGTCGGCGCATCGGCGCGTCGACCGCGCCGCTGTGGCACGTGTCGAGGACGACGATCACCACGCCCGGGATCAACTCAAATTCCTTCAGAAGGTCGTCCCAGGAGACACCAGTTGCGGTGATTGCCGCGTCATCCTCGAAATCATGGGGCAGGAAATAGTAGTCGCCTCCTTCATGGAGTCGACCGTGACCCGAAAGTGAAATCACAAACAAGCATGGCCCGTCGGATTGCGCCGCGGTTCGCATTTCATTGATCGTGTTCAGGATGTTTCGGCGTGTCGCTTTCTCGTCAATCAACTGATGAACATTGATTTTTCGATCGAAAACCGATTTTTGGGCGCGATAGACTTCCGAAAGCGAGCGGGCATCATCATCCGGATAGCTCAAGTCGAGCTTTGGGTCAACATAGTCCGAGACGCCGACGGCGAGGGCATAGAGCGAATCGACTTGGCGGGCGTCAACGGCACGGCGCTCGGCACCGCGAGGCTGGGTTGCGACCAGGTCGCGGAACCCGGGCCGGTTGCGAATGTCGTCCAGTACTCGGCATCGCTGGATTCGCGGCAGTGTCGTATAGCGGTTGCTTTTCACCGCGCGCGAGAGCAGTTCTACCGCGGCGTCAACGTATGGTTGGATATCGGTTTCGCCGCCGGGTTCGGACTGTTGCCTCAGTTCGGCGGTCAGCGCCTCGATGACGCCCATTTGGAACAGGTCCATCGCACTGGGTTGTTCGATTCGTGCGAACAGCAATCGCGATTCGTCCAACTCGGAAAGCGCCAGCTGCGGTTGGTCGGCCAGCAAGCGGGCCGTATTCAAATGGCTTTGGGCAAGCGACGCGATGGCAGCGGCATCCTCGGGATTTCGAAGCGCGATCTCGGCATGCAAGTAAGCCGTCTCTTCAACGTGCCGTTGCGCTTTCCGCGATAGCTCGGTATCTCCGGTGCGATCGGATTCGTCGAGCAACAATTCGACCAATTCGTTGCTGAACCTTGCGAGGTCAGCCCGGTAATCGTTGATCAGCGGTTCCTCGTCGACGAGCCGCCGAGCTTCGGCAACTGCGTGTTCATACAACTGGATCGCGTTGGCCAGACCACTTTGCAATTGTCGAAGCTGACCCAGGGCCCTATAGCTGCGTGACAGTTGAAGTCGGGCTCCATGGTCCGTCGGATCCACGTCGACGATTTCCTTGCGCAGCGCGACAGATTCCTCGTAGGATCTCAGTGCCCCGGCGTAGTCGCCTTGTTTGAGTTGCAGATTGCCGATGCTCGCGTGACTGCGGGCGTAATCGCCCAGGTAACGCGGGTTGTCCGATTTCGCGATCAACTTGTCGCGTCGGATCTCGAGGCTTTCCTGGTAGGCGTCGAGCGAATCGTTGCGGTTCCCCCGCGACTCACCAATGCGCCCCAGATTATGGTGTGCCTCGGCAAGCTGCTGCCAGTAATCGAGGTTACCGGGATTGGACTCGGACAATTCGGCGAAGGTATCGCGTGCTGCGGCAAAGTCCTTTTCCGCGTTGTCATAGTCACGTTGTCCCATCAATGCGAGTCCGCGCTCGATTCGAATAGTGCCCGCCGCAGCGGCCAGCGATCGCGAATCGGATCCGCCGCGGGACATTTGCTCGTAGATCTCCAGCGCTGCGTCAAAATGGTCGTCGGCGTCGTTATTCCCCATCGAAACCATGATCCGGGCGATTCGCTGGTGCACTTGTCCCAGCGACTCACTGACGTGGCGTGTTTCTTCGTGGTGCGAAACTTGGTCGGCGTAGTAGTCGAGTAACTGTTGGCGCAGCGGCTCGAGGTCGGCTCGCCGCTTCAGGTTTCCTTCGGTCAGAAGTTCGAACACACCGTCGAGCGCCGTCACCGCGCGCTCGAAATCCTCGTCGGCACGTTGATTGGCCAGCTCAAGCTGGTAGCGATCCTGCTTCGTCCGGGCAAGATTGCGACGATTCAGAAAGAGTGCACCCAATGTGACAATTGACAACACCGTGACGAGGGCCAGTGTCGAGCCGACCGGATGCCGGAGGATCCCGCGCATCGACCTCGATAAGCTTCCCAGCGGTCGGGCGAATACCGGTTCGTAATTGAGGAATCGCGACAATTCGTCGCCCAGTTCCGCCACCGATTGGTAGCGGCGATGAGGTGCTTTTTCCAGGCACTTGTTGATGATCGCAGCAAGGTCCTTTGGGACGCGCGGGTTCAAGTCACGAATCGACTCGGGATCCTCGTACTCAATGCAACGCATCGTTTCCAACGGGTCGGTTTCGTCGCACGATGCGAACAGCGGCCGCAGCGTTAACGATTCCCACAGCGTCGCGCCCAAGCCATAGATATCGCTGCGGTGGTCCACGGCGCCGGCCGAAAGAACCTGCTCGGGGCTTGCGTACCGAAGTGTTTCGAGAGATGTTCGATTCGGCGGCGCTGCTTCACTTCCCACTTGCTTCATCCGTGGCATTCCCGGATCCATCAGAACAGCGCTCTGGCCGTCGGACGTGACCATCACGTTGCCCGGGTGAATCTCGCCGTGCACGACGCCCGATTCATGCAGCGACTCCGCAGCCCGGACGACGGGAAGCAACAAGCGGACAATGTGCCGGACGTAATCCAGCGTGGCGTGGCTTGCCGATCGTGTATCGGCGCTGGGGCTGCGGTCAAGCAATTGTGTTACGTCAAATTCGTCATCCAATGGACGTTCCGTAAGCCTTGCTTCGCGGAGGGTCTGCCTGAATTTGTCGTTCCACGCTTTGTGATCGATCATCGCCGGTTCGACGCCGTCGCTGCAAAATCGTTCGCCGACGGCGCCAAGCTCGACACCGTCGACAAGTTCCATTGCAAAATACCAGTGGTCTTCCTCGTCCCCGGAGGCAAAAACCCTGACCAGGTTCGGGTGCTCGACGCGTGCCAACGCCAGGATCTCACTTGCACAACGTGCCACGGCCCCCGGGTTTTCTGACTTGGAAAGACACTTGATCGCGACCTGCTTGCCAAGCGATGGTTGCCATGCCCGGAAGACCTTTCCAATCCCTCCGCGGCCCATTCGGGTCAGGAGATTGAACTCGCCCAATCGGTGGTTCTCGCGCCCTTGACCTTGCAACGTTGTGTCGCGCGGTGATTTGCCATTCTCGATTCGATTTGACCAAGCATCCGATTTGACATCGATCGGAATCCGCAGAAGCTGCTTCATCAGATCATTGAAGTCCTCCCCCAGCGGATCCGGATCTAACGTCTGGCCAGTCGTATAACACAGGTATTCTGGCTGGTCGCCGTTGGCGGTGCTGCCGCGAAAGAAGACGTGATCCGCCTCTGCATCAAAGAGCACGAGCGGATGCAACGACTGTAGTTGACGAACGGTTTCATCGTCGCTGCGCGGCGTCGCCGCAGGATGCACGCACAGGGTGCCGGCGCGCGGTAGACGCGACGGTGAACCAGAGAATTCCCAGGGACGTGCCATCAGGGGATGTGTCCCGGTCAGTTCGATTCGGTCTACCCGCGTCCGATCCGTATCCTCGGTCGTGACATTGTTGATGAACGCCAGCTGTCGCCCAGCCAGCACATCGATTCGCGGCAGCCATTCCCCTGCGGCCGACAGCAACAAGTCGCCCATGTATCGATACATTCTGTTCGATCCGCCGGCAAACAGATCGGGCGCGAATACTGCTTCGCGATAGCCGGCAACACGCTCAAACAGATGCAGAAGCGTGCCATCGGGTCCGTCAACGCCGTTTGCTTCGGTTCGCAGCGCCATGTCCAGCTGCGAGCAATGGGATAAATCCGCCCCCAGCTTACCCGCGAGCATCTTATGGTTGCGATTCAGAAACGCGTCGCCGCGAGCAGTAATCGGCAGCAGAGCACGTAGAATTTCACACCAGTGCGAGGTTTGCGGTTTTACCAATCGCTGTAAAAGAACAGCGTGTTCCTGCTGTTGCGGGCTCTGCATCGCGTACCTGAGCACCACGGCGGAAGCCATCAGCTTGATGCCGGCTTCCCAAAGATAGTAAGCGATATGATGCCGCTCCATCTCGGACTTGGCACTGTGCGCGCGCTCGTAAAGTTGAGCGAGCGGTAGCGGCAATCGCTTGCACAGTTCCTCGTTCAAGACATGGTACTTGTCCATCACCGCTGCTCCGCATTGTTCGTCGCGCGGCTTTCGATAATCGTGTCACCGCTGTCGCGCACGGTGCACCCCGAAACAAACCAGCGAGGTCTCTGGTCAGCATGCGGATGCGTCAACCGGTGGCAGCTTCGTGGTGACATGCGCTCGAGGTGGGACAATGTAGGAGGGACTAACAATATAACTCGCGTGCCAACACGGTGTGTGACAGTCGCGTGCGAACGCGCGTCATCAAACCGATCGTGTCCAGGCGAAATATGAAATCAAGGGTCGACTCTCCATGTAATCAACCGAATGTCGTAGTTTTGATTCGGTGCGCTTTCGATTCCGCGAACTTTACCGCGGCCGTACATAGCCGTGCGGCAAAGTCGGCCGAGCGGCGATTCGAGCAACGCGCTGCCCCCGTCTCGCGTCAGCGGTAGCGACGGCTGTGCCAGTATGCTGAAGTCGACCGGTTGCAGATCGGCTTTCACGGCGATCGCAAGGAGGCTTTCGATGCCGGTAGTCGTTGCCGTGATGTCCAATTCAATGATTTGTTTTTCGGCCGCTGCGATACGATTGATCTCGCCGATTGCGGGGTACAGGCAGGTGATCCCGAAACCGCTGTCGACGTACAGCAGCGTCACGTCGATGCTGTGGCCCGCCGTGTTGTGCATTTCGACCTGCACGTGCTGGCCGTCGCGCACGGTGTACCCGGATGACTTCCACTCGAGAGGCCGGTGTTGCGGATCGGTCACATTCAGCGCAAACCCGAAGTCCGGTTTTCTGGATGAATCGGAAGCGAAGGCCGCGAGCCGCAACAACGCACGTGCATGCGCGATCCGTTCCAGGACCTGGATCACGCGCCGGGCGGAGTCGCCATTTGTTGCAATGGGCGCGAGGGAAGACCGGTGCCCGGCGAGATCCCGTCGAGATACTCCTTCCGCCGGAATGATCTGAATGTCGCGTTCGCCGCACCGTACCAACCATTCGGCATCGCCAGCGTCATCGATTACCACGATCCGATTAGATGTGCGCGTGCGAAGATCCGACGCCAAGTTGTTGAACGCAGCGGGGATGTCGTTTTCAGCCTGGTCATCCACGTCAATCGCAACACGCATTCGCTCGATCCCTGCATGCCGAAAAACGATGTCACATCGAGCGCGGTTCGGTAACGCGCTGATCTCGGGTCGCGCCACACCCCCGTATTTGCAAGGTTCGACGACGGCCTCCGTCATTTCAACTCGTGTCACCTTGACATGGCCGAGCAACGCATCGGGATCGTCAGCGTTGGAACCCGAGGGCGGATGGACTGCCAGGATTGATCCCGCGGTCAGAGTGTGGATGGCGCCGACATTGACAGACAGATTGCCGGTCGGGATTCTGCTTCGCCGCAACAGGATCCGTGACCGGTCGGGAAATGATTTGCGGCCAAGCACGAGATGATCACGATGGGTGCCTTCGACCAGCGGCGTCGGAGCACGGCGACCCATGGTGATGTACCGAGTCTGAACCGCCTGGACCAATTCGTTGTAGGTCAGGCCGCGTCGAGAACCGGTCAGAATCTCGCCGATCGTGTACGTCAGCAGGCCGTGGTACTTGCGAGCATCCGGAGAAGCTCCGACCGGCAGCTTCTTTTCGGGTGTCAGCTCGTGCGGCTGCGCCGCGTAGATGGCTACGACTCCGCCGGGTCCGTCGAACAGTGAATCAGGCGCCAAGTGGCCGTGTTTCTTAATCGTGGCTGATTTCGCGGCCGCCAGCGCTGAATCGGGAATCAGAACTCGTGGTGGTACGTGACGCGAGATTTCGGCGCCACTTCCTCGAACACCCGAGCCGCTGTGACAAGTGTCCATGATCAGCCAGACGAACGCGTCTCGAGCAACGATGGCAGAAAGCCAATGCCGAAACTCATCGTCAACGATCGCTCCGCTTACCGAACCGGTCTTACCGTCAAATCCTTCGACGTCAGATGGCAGAAAGATTTCGTCCAGACCATCGGTTTCGATATCGCGCGGATTGCCAGGATCATCATCGGGTTGCTGGCTGCCGTGTCCGGCCACCAGGATCACGACCCTTTCGCTCGCTGCGACGGTTTTACCGAGCCGCCGGAATTCGCGTTCGATATTCGTGCGGGTCGGAGCGTAACGGTCTCCGCGCCCGGCGGCGAGCGTGACAATGTCGTCCGCATTGGGGTCAAAGTCGAACCGATCGACCAACAACTGCCTGATGAGTTGCACGTCGTTGAGGCCTCCCTTGAGTTGCAACCACGGATCAAGGTTGCGGTATTCGGTGCAACCGATCAACAACGCATGTTGCCGAGGCCGCTCGGCGCACAGACGTGTCGTCGCCATCGCAATCAAGATCACGCATACGAGCAGCCATCGGGTTCGATTTGCGAACTCCGCAGGAACCCGGTGCGCGCCGGTATCGGATTGTTCAGACGCCTGAATCATCAAAGGCCGTCGCAATCAGGATTTCAAACGCCTTCTCTCGATACCCGTCCGGTACCTCGAGGAGCGCACCGGTTTCATCTCCGGAAAGGCCGGCGATCGTTGCCAGGACTGACTCGGGATCTTCGACAAAGATTGCCCTGTCCAGATTCAAAGTGCCCGAGTACAGTTTCGAGCCGATGGCGTTAAGGCTTTGCTTGTGCTCCTTCTTCAACAAATCCGTTTCTTGAATGACCGAAGCCAACGCCCTCAATCGTTCCTTGTCGCCTTTCTTGCCCGCCTTCACGAGCGAGATGAGAATCGAGCGGTAAAGCGCGTAGCTGGCCACATCAGTGTCGTCTCCGTCAAGTGTCAGCACGGCCGGCCCAAAATCGCTCGAGCGTGCGGCCGACGGCGGGCTTTTGGCAGCCAGCGATCGTGTATCCAACCGGTGCGGCGTGTTAAGCGACGCGATGTAACCGCTGGACGAATACTCGCGTTTGATCTCGACTTCCAACTTGCGCAGATACGACCTCAATGCGGCGCGCTGTGCCAGCGTGATTCCGTCCAGATCAGACATCAGACGCTTGTTCAAGGCGCGGATGTCCATGGCACATCTGGTGTAGGCGACCGATAACGGTCCGGAATTGCCCGGCGAGTAATCGGCGAGGTTGGCAAGCAACGAATCGGCATGCTCGCGCAGATCTCGGTGCTGGAACACCGTTGGCCACGTGGCGGAGAAATCTGAGGCGCTTCGCTCTCTTTGCTCCTGGCTGCGTTTCTGACTGAAGGCGACCGACTTCTCACGGCGTTCCTTCAAGTGCTCACTACGGAGCTTCTTCAACGTCCAGTACATCGTGGCACGTTTCTCCTTTAGATCCAACGCGCCGGATGAAACTTCCTGCATGCCCTTGATGCATTCGACCCGTGTCTTCTGGCCGTTCACGTAGGCGGTGTACAGTTGGGTGTAGGCCGTGATCAATGCGGCACGCGCTTTCTCTTTCTCAACCATTACCGTGTAGGAGTTTGCTTCGCCGCCCCGCGGCACCTCCGCCCCGTCCGGGTCGGTGCGGAAATCAGCAAGCCACTGCAACTGCGATCTCTGCAACGACTCCCGTTTTTGTCGGGCATGCGCGGCCTGGTCAATTGCCTCGGCAAGCGCTGAATCCTTCATTTGTACGGAGAGTTCCCGGCAACCGCTCGCAAACAGACTCAGTTCTTTTTTCAAGGCCTCGGCAAGGTCCTCTTCGGCAAGGAAGGCTTGGGCCGCTCGAACGCTCTCGGTGTCGCCACGGAGCGCCGCGACCAGCATTGTTCGCCTCGCTTCCTTCGTGATCACAATCATGTCAGGCAGAACGTGGCCCGGATCGATCTCGATCCGTTGTGCCCGCAAGTTCTTGAATGCGTCACGCAGGGACTCAGTCCTGGTGCGGAGTGCCGCGTCGCTCGCTGCCAGGCTCTGGGCGATCTTGAGGACGTCGGGCTGGTTCTGAGCGGATGCAACCGCCCAGGTCGCCACCACGACATCACCGTGCAGACCCGGCGACGACGAATCCAGGTCTTCAACTTCAATCCAACGCGCCATTTCGTCGCCGTCGAGTTTCAGAGCCGCGGCTCCCAACGGTTCCAGGTCGGTTTGAGAGCCAACGATTTCCTCGCCAACCGCATTCCAAGAACCCGTCGCCCCGAGAGCCAGCGGTAGCGTGAAGAGGATCAAACAGGAATGTGTATACCGCATGAAATACTCGCAGAGATTGGATCGACGGCTCTTGGAATTGGCCTTCGTCATGGTTTGTTTTACGGTCATGGATTCAGTCCCGCGTATACGGAATGCCTGGCAGGGATGACACTGCATTCGCACCGTTGCACGTTTGGTGCCGATAGCGATTGCATGGAACACACGCGTGGTCCTGATTGTGGATCCCTGCGTGAGATTGAGGTGGGAGTGTTTTGGTGGGGAGCAAAGGTGGGTATTTGCAACGTGCCGGCAAATGAACGAAACGCCGCGATTGATCCCCCGATTCTAGCACGATTCGTCGCCTCACTCTCAGCTTTTCTTTGCCGGGCGGTTCCAATGCAGCGCGCAGATTGGCACGGGATCTGTGCGTAGCAGCACGGAAAGAGTCGGCCCGGGGTCTTTACCCGATAATTCGCCGAATCGGGAACGCTTTGATCGCCTTGCCGGAGCGAATCGCTTCGATTGCGCACGACTTTTGCACAGCGAGAATTTCGTCACTGCGATGATTCGCCGCACCGACCATCCCCAAACTGAACATGACAAATCCAAGTTACTTCATTCGGCAATTGACCGACGATATCGAGCTGCCAGCGGTTGGCAATCGAAGCATGGTGATATGTGACGACGAGCATGCGAAGGTGGTCCTGTTTGCCTTCGCGGCCGGCGGCGGCCTCGCCGAACACCTTGCGCCCATGCCCGCGATCATACTCGTACTTCGCGGTGAGGCAGTGTTGACGGTCGGAAGCGAGTCGGTCGACGGCAAGCCGGGAACCTGGATCCAAATGGCCGCCAAGACCCCTCACAGCATCGATGCAACCACGCAGGTGGTGATGCTACTGACACTGCTGAAGTAAGATCCGCCGGCGATACAGGTCACCAGCGGCCCGCATCACGTATCGCGCTTATCTTGCCGATTCGAACGGACGTCCGCAATGCGGGCAGCTGGTTGCTTGTCGTGATACCTGTCCGCCGCAATCGGGGCAAGGATGCAGCTCTCGATTACGACTGCTGAATGGGCCGACTTTCAGGGCGTAAAGAATGACAAACACGATCCCAATAGGGACCAGCAACGTCAGCGCTAGAATCACTGCGATGACCAACAGTTCGATCGGTCCGGGTGAAAACATGCGAGGACTCTCTTCGTCGAAACGCGTTTGCGTCAGTGTCGCTTCAGCCGCTGATAATGAACAACGCAATCAGCGGTACAAGATTGAAGACCAGCACAAAGATCTTGAACAGGCCCAAAAACGAATACATCACGACAGTGAAATGTTCCTGCGAGAGAGGAAACCAACGTCGCTGAGTCCGATAAACGAGATCGGGGGCGAAGCTGAACATCGCTGCCCAGAAAGCGAACAAACCGCTGTTGATGACGGTGCACCAGAGGAAGAAGTCTTGCAGTGTTTCGATAGACAACGTTCGCTCCCGCGTTAGAGGTCGGTTCAATTCTTTTTAGAGGCGTAAACCGATAATCCCAACACTGTTCCGATCCCGGCTCCCACGGCGAAACCAACATTCACGTCGCCAAGTGCGACGCCAATCGCAGCACCGACACCACTGCCGACAGCGACACCGACTGCTAATCCCAGTGCTCCAGGGCTACTGGAGCGTTTATTCGAATGCCGTTCGTTTTCTGCCATCAATCTAACTCATCTTCTTGCCGTGGATCATCCTGATTCCAATAGAGGCCCAATACGGAGAGAGTCGGAGCGCGTAACCGGATAAAAAAACCACAACACAGCATCGCGGGGTGGGTCCGCGTGTTCCCATGCCATGATCTGGAAATTGTGCGCGGCATACGTCGCTGAGTCTTGGCGGGGTCGGTAAACGCCGGATGCAATCATCGATCAGGATCTAATGAGTCGCGGTGGGGGTGGTGTTCCGGCCGGTCATCGCGCCCCCGAGCTTGACCCCCAGCAGCGCGGCCGGGATGTACAGAACAAGGTCCGCCACAGCGAACCAGGCCGGCGCGGGAAGCATCATCAGCATGGTGATGCCACCACACATCCACAGCAGTCCGAGCGCGCCGGCGGCGACGTACCATGACCGTTTCGCGATCAAGCCGCAGACGAGTCCGCTGACGAAGCTGCCGCCCACGTGGGCCACGAGCACCAGGATCAAAGCGCCGGTCGGCATCCCGTATTCCGCGATGTGCGCTCGCAACGCCTCGATATTGTTCGGGTCGATACCTGCGGGAAGCGGATAGACGACATGGGACAAATTCACCATCAACATGTTGAACACGCTGCCGGCGATGATCCCGATGACGACGGCCACTATTTTGCGAAGCATGGGTGCGACGGTTGCCCCGTATTAGAAGAATGATGCGAAAGCGCTTGGATCGCCCCCAGTTCCGCCTGCAGTTTCGGGAACAGTTCATTGGGCGCGCGTTACTCGCTTCGCCGACGCCCACTGTACCAATCATTTCAATTCAACGTAATCAAATAGCCGACCCCGCTCAACTCGGCTTTCGTCAGACGCCGCGCCCTGACACCGATCCTGTCGGATTCGAATATTCTGAGGCGCTAATGCGTTTTTCGATTTTGACTCTGATGATCGCAACGGTGTTTTGCGCACTTGTTGTTGCATCGGTTTTCTACCCGATCTACGCGCCGTTGATTCCCATCTTCGTGCTCGTGTTGATTGTCTGGCGTCTGCTCTAACCGTTGTTACAGCTGCCTATGCTGTTGTTGTTGTTGTTTCAGTCGATACTCCGCGAACTCCTTTCCAGTGAATACCCGTCACCGATCACTCGACCCCGAACTGCAACCGGCGTAGCAGGGTGACCGCGACGACCGCGAGTGCTGCAAAACAGGCAAGGAGAAGCACCAGCATTCTGAAGCCTGGCGGGTCCGGTGTTGGTGGTTGTTGTTTCATTTCATCCCTCACTCCAGTCGTGATTCTAAGCGGCAAATCGATCGGCAGGTGATCACTCGTCCTTTCATCGTTCGGATAATTCCGATCCCGAACGATAGATGGCGCTCGTGGCCTAGTTGCCAGTTCGATGACTGGCTGTTGGGTCGGTGCGAAATCCCAGCCGACAAACAACGGGCAGGTCAGAATCCATCCCGAGTTCATTCGCGTCACTGTGGAATATTGAACTCCTGGTCAAGCTCCTCCCGAACTTCTTCTGAGTTCCGTGGCATTCTATTCCAGAACATCTTGAAGACCGTATTGCTGATCTGGGTGTAATCGGTCCGCGTCATCGCCGGCGTCGATAAGAGATTGCCGTTGTCATCCCACCGCGGACCAAATGAGGCGACGGCCACGTACATGGCACACGATTGAAACCAGCCCGTATCGTCTGCCAGCATCGCGTGAAAAAACATCCTGTGCACGTCGTGCGACGAACGCCGTCGTCCCGATTCCCACGGCACATCGCCTTCGTAGAAACAGTAGACATCGTGAATCACGGTCGCTCGGCGGTAGTCGCCGACAAATGGCGGCCCGACGATGCTCCACAGTATCGGTGGGATGCTTGCACCGTTGATCGTTTCGTCCTGTTTCGCCAGCCACTCGCCGCCGAGTCGTTGCCCCAGGTCGATTCCGAAATCCTCAAGTAAGCGCATATTGCGGTCCGGGTCTCTCGGGTCAAGCAACCATTTCGTCTTCACGTCGCCAATCCAGTTGGACCGCATCCGTTGAGGTTGTGCGTGTGTTTCGTCGGTCATGCTCCATCCTTTTTGATATGACTGCAGTGAAGTGGTCGCTTATCTCGATAGGTTACTTTCAGCCAGCGGCAGTTGGTGCAACTGATCGCCCAGTTGATGCCCGAGCAAGCGGCCACGCGTGCGCACCGAGCTTTTGATGCCCTTCATGTTGGTGTTCTCGAAGAGGCACAACGTGTTTGTGACGCACTATCGCTTGTACCATACACGCACGAATTGGTGCCACGTCGACTGCATCTCGCCGGATGTGCGAAGGCTCGCGTCTTGCGATCCCTCTTCAACGGTGTTGTGCATGTTGGGCAAGACGACGGTTTCGACGTTGACGACCTCAAAGTTGTAGTCGGCCACCCGTTGATTAGCTCGGTGAACCGTGGCTTTCATTTCTTCCATGGTCGGCGATGAAAGAAGCCGCCCGAGTGAATCATGGCCGGAACAAGATCTTCAAAGTCGATCATGCAGTGCTCCTTGTCGGAAGAAGTACGACGGCGCAGACCAACATCGATGTCCAGGCGAGTCGCTCCTGAGAAGTCCAGTGGATGCACAGTGGACGACGATTCAGAAGGGTTCGGATCGCACCGCTAAGAAGTGGGGAATCTCAGGCAGCCTGAAAGAAGGGCGATCTGATTTGATCCAAGGCGATCTGGAAGAGGGAAAAGTACACCCTAGAGGATTCGAACCTCTAACCTTCGGTTCCGTAGACCGATGCTCTATCCAGTTGAGCTAAGGGTGCGCTATATGAATCGGGAGGTGGCGACCTCCCGTTGGGTTCGCCGGAATTTTACGGGGATTCGGCCTGATTGCCAAGTGTCTCAAAAGTGGCCGTGCTGCGGCTTTGCCGACCGAATGCCCGACACTGGGCGACATCCGATCAGGCCGCGTCGCTTTGCGTTGTTTGGACGACCAATCGCAATGTACCGCAGATGCCGTCAATCACTTCGTCGCGGATTGCAACCGGCCGCCCGACCCAGGCCCGATTGAGCATTAATTCGATGCCCAAGTAGTTCTGGTCGGCGAACTCGTTTCTCATCGCCCGGGTGATGCCGTCGCATGTCCCTCTGCGTGGATAGTTACGCCTGACCCGGAGCATCGGCAGCTCATCGTACATTTCGTCGATCCAATCGAGACAGAGGTCCACTTCGTCGTCGATGGACGGATCATAGAGCAACCCCATGTCGGTGCGTAGAACCTTTCCTCTCTTTTTCAGCGGAAACGTTCTCACCGAGATGTGCAGGACATAGCTCGAACGGGCCAGCAGTTTTTTGATTTCTCCGCGCAGTCGATCCCTGTACGGCTCGTAAACCAGATCGATCATTTCCCGACGAAGTTCCAGCGGCCACTTGCGCGTCATCGGCGAGAATAGATATCGGTTATGCGGCGATCGGGCGACGTCGATCAAATCATTCGCGAACGGGTTCGCGACGAGGTTTGCGTCAAGCCGGTGCGCCATTCGCTCGGAGACGTAAACCGCGGCATCGTCATGCAGGCGTGTGTCGGTGGTGAGTTTGCCGTCTTCGCGTGTCGGCTCACGCTTCATGCGGTCGGAATCAGCGCGTTCCTTCAGCGGCGGAGGGATTCGATCGCCTCCGACTTCGCAGCTAATTAAGACGCCCGCCGAACATTCCACGCACACAACCTCGTCAAATCGAATCATTTTGTTGTGGAATCGATTCTACGGATCGCCGTAAGAACGGGTAAATGTCGATTCGCGGGCAACTGGATCGCTCGTGAAACTCGCTTTTGCCGGATTCCTCTTGTGCCGCGGCGCGATGGTTGGCTATCGGAAAGATGGAAATTCGTAGGAAGTCCCCTTAACGTCCTTCAGGAAACGCTCGCGATGCCTTCGTTTCAACCTGCCCTGCCACTTCGAGTTCATGTGATTGTGCACCGAAAGATTCTTTTGATTGCGGCACTGAGTTTATGTTCGCCCCTGGCAACGGCGCAAGATGATTTGGCCTTTGAGCCGTACCCGGTGTTTGTTGCCGAGCAGGAAGCATTTGCACGATGCGGGCCTTCGAGCGATTACTACCGCACCGACCCGCTGCGTCATGGACAGGAGTTGGAAGTCTACGCAGAGACAGAGGATGGATGGCTGGGGATTCGCCCGCCGGAGGAGAGCTTCTGTTGGATTCCCGCGGAAACCGTCGAATTGGATGAATCGAAAGAAACCGGTATCGTCATCGAGGATCGCACGGTCGCCTGGATCGGGACTCAGTTGGGGCGCGCGCGAACTTATCGTTGGCAGGTTCAATTGGCCAAGGGAGAGCCGGTTACCATCGTGGGCCGCAGCGAGCGCGAAGGTCCCGATGGACCACAACTTTGGTTGAGAATTGTTCCGCCGTCGGGTGAGTATCGATGGGTGCATCGAAACCAGGTTGTCGACAGCAGCGAAGAATTGGTCGCGATGATCCGTCGTCAATCGAGTCAAGCGGATGGACACGGCGATGTGATCGGAGAGGATTCGTTGACCGAGGAAGATCGGCCATCGACATCGGGCTCGGCGGCGTCACTTTCGACGTCCCAGTCATCGCGACGGACCACGCGCGAGAGAGAATTGGTCGCCTCGAGTGGACGTTCGGTGTTGCAACAGGAACGACAGCCGGTTGGAAGTGGCCTCAATGAGACATGGCAATCGAGCGAAGATCGCGTTGCACAGAGTCATGCGAACACCTCACAAAACGGCCCAGTCGCGGCCAACACGGGCGACAACGTGACCGACGCGATGAAACGTCGTGGATTGTTGGCGTCGGTCGAGTTTCTGGGCCGTCCGCGGCTGCTGGAAATCGGCAGCGCTCCGGCAGCCCCGCGAGGAAGTGAAACCGCAAGCGATTCGAATTGGATCGCGGGTGATTCAGCCGCCGGCTCTCGCATGCAGAGCGCAAGCGCGAACAGCATCGACCCAAGTTTGTCCGGATTTCAGCCGATGGATTCGCCAATTCGCCAGGTCTCGGGTCAACAGCCGATCGCGCCGGCCACTTTGGCACCGGCCGCGGCGCCAGTTTCCAACATCACGCCACCGGTGGTATCCGCCGCGCGGATTGCGCAAATCGAAGCCGAGACGGTGGGTGCGGACGTCGATCGGCTGAGCTTGATCTTTTCACGGCTGATCGCAGCGCGTGCAACAGCTGTCGAAATCGAACCCGTTCAGAGAGCCGCACAGGCTCTCGGCGTTTCGTCATTGGACGCGGTCGCCGCGGGGCGGGCGCGGTTGTTGGCCGAGCGCGCCGAGCAGTACCGGGGCGTTGCCAATCGGCGAGACGGCATGGCGACAGTTCACAACGTGGGATCAGTCGTGCCAGCGGCGGGTGTCGGCGGTCTCGGAACCGTCGTGCCAATCGCGGAACAAGTTCCCCAAGCTGATACGAAGACCGGATTTCTGGTCCAGGTTTACTCGGCCAGGACAAACAGTCCGCCTTTCGCGTTGACCGACAACGCGGGACGAACCATCGCCTACGTGACACCGACTCCGGGCGTGCATCTTCGACCGCATCTGAACAGCCGTATCACGGTTGAGGGAAGTCCCGGTTATCTAACCGGGCTGAACACGCCGCACATCATGGCGACTCAAGCCCTGCGAACCCCCGAATAACACGGTTGGGCGGCCAGCGTGGGATGGAAGCAGGGCGATGATAGCGTTACCATCACTGCATGAGCAGTGATGAATTATCGAAGCGTCGCCAACATCTGCGCAACCTGGTTGTGATGGCATTGGCCGACGGTTCGCTCGGCGAACGCGAGGTCCATCTGATCGCTGATCGTTGCGCCGAACTGGGTCTGGACGAATACGACCTGCAGAAAGCGGTTGAGTTCGGTCTCGGTGATGACGCGGCGCTCGAAATCCCGCCCGAAACCGAGGAACGTGAGTCGTTGATGTGTGATCTGATTCGCATGATGGCGGCGGACGGGAGCCTTGACGAAGGTGAAAAACGCTTGTTTGCTCTGGCTGCGGCGAAGATGTCGATGTCGGCGGCCGACGTCGAGAGATTGATCGACACGGCGCTTGAGCGGTGACCCGATCGTGGCTCGCATTCTGATTACCTCCGGGCCGACGCGACAATACCTGGATCCGGTTCGTTATTTGACCAACGCATCGAGCGGCCGAATGGGTGCCGCGTTGGTCGCTGCCGCGGCAGATCGCGGTCACGAGGTCGTTGTGATCAGCGGCCCCGTTTCGGTCGAATACCCCGAGGGTGTCGAGGTCATCCCGGTCATTACGACCGAGGAAATGCTGCGGGCGGCGGTGGACACGTTTGCATCTTGCGACGGCGCGATCGGCGCTGCCGCGCCCTGCGATTACATGCCGCGAGTTGTCGAGACCCAGAAGATTGCAAAGACAGGACGGCCGATGACGATCGAATTGATCGAAACGGCCGACGTGGTGGCAACATTGGGTCAGAGCAAGCGAGAGGACCAGTGGGTCGTCGGATTTGCCCTCGAAACCGAGGACCAGCGGTTTCGCGCGATTGTCAAACTGGAACGAAAACTTTGTGACCTGATGGTCAGTAACGGGCCGAGTGCGATCGATGCAATGAACAATCACGTCGAGCTTCTGGATCCGGCCGGAACAGTGCTGGCAACGCTCGAAGGAAGCAAGCCGTACGTTGCCGCGAAACTGCTCGAAGAGATTGACAACCGTTTGATCACCGACGAAGCCTGACCACCAACGAAGCCCGATCACCGACGAAGCCTGACCACCAACGAAGCCCGATCACCGACGAAGCCTGACCACGCACCGAACCCCGATTGCCGGAATCTGATGGACCTTTCAGTCACTCTTGGCCGATTGCATTTGAAAAACCCGATCATGGTTGCGTCGGGAACGTTCGGGTATGCACGAGAAATGGAGAGGATCGTCGACCTCTCGCGGTTGGGCGGCGTGCTGCCAAAGACGATCACGGCCGAACCGCGCATCGGGAATGCTCCATGGCGAACCGTCGAAACGGCGGCCGGCTTGTTGAATGCGATCGGTTTGGACAACGACGGCGTCGACGCTTTTCTCGAGCATCACCTGCCTTACCTTCGAGAAATCGAAACGGCCGTGGTGGTCAGCGTCGCAGGACGGACCGAAGAAGACTTCGTCTCGTTGGCCGAGCGAGTGGGTGCCGAGGAAGGTGTTGCCGCGATCGAATTGAACCTTTCCTGTCCGAACGTCAGCGGAGGAATTGATTTCGGCACCAACGCCGAGTCATGTCGAAAGGTCGTCGATGCCACGCGCCGACGCACCGACGTTCCGGTCCTTGCCAAATTGACGCCCAACGTCACGCGCATCGACGACATTGCCCGAGGCGCGGCCGATGGGGGTGCCGATGCGGTTTGCCTGATCAATACGGTTCTTGGTATCGCCGTCGATTGGCGACGGCGCAAACCGATGCTCGGTAACGGCATGGGAGGGCTGAGTGGTCCGGCGATCAAGCCGATTGCACTGCGGTGCGTTCACCAGGTCGCCACCGCCGTCGATATTCCGATCATCGGGATCGGCGGGATCGCAAACATCGACGACGTAATGCAGTTTTTAGTCACCGGCGCCAGCGCCGTGCAGATCGGCACTGCGAATTACTACGATCCGCAAGTCTCGATGAAAATGATCGACCAGTTAGCCGACGCCGTTGGGGAAACCGGCATGGAATCGGTTGCACAGTGTGTGGGAACACTGGAGACTAAATGACGATTCCTTTTTTGCGAGTGATTCAGTGACGCAGAAACTCGACTCCTCCGCCGTCCAAACCGTGGTCGACCTGGCTGATCACATGCGTCGGTTGCGGACCTCGGCCGAACAGCTGCAACAATCGTTCGAAACGCGCCAGCGGGGGTATTTCGTCCCCAGCGAGGACGACCAGGTTCTGCATCTGTGGGTGTCCTACCACAAATCACGCGCGGCGCTTCTGGAATTGATCGACAACGTTCGTCGACGCGTTGGGCGAGCAAAGGAAGAGCATCTGGCAGAGTTCGCGGTTGCCTACGCGGCGGCGTTGGTGCTTGTCGATGCCGCAAGATGCCTGCGAAATCTGTTTGCCGAAAACGATTTGGTGCGTCGTAAACTGAACGAGTCATGCCATTCATTCGGAATCGCAGAAGGTAGTTTTGATGCCGTCCAGATGTCGCTGACCGACCCGGCCAATGCGATAAAAATCAAGGAAGCGAACGAGTTCTTCGATGCGCGTCGCGGCGACCTGGATTTGATGGCTCAGTCGGACGAAGGATTGGGGCCGGTCTTGCAGGTCATCGACCGATTCGCTGAGGCGACACGTGTGACGCCTGCCAGATACATCAGGGCTCGACTCGGCGAGCGTGGGCATGACGCGCATCATCGTGTGATCAAAGGGAGCGTTGAGCGAATGGTTTACGCGATCCAGGAATTAGGATCACGTTTGGTCAGCAACATCAGTACGATGCCCAGTCACGTACCTTGTATCCCCGACGAAGTTGCGCGGGAGTTTCAGAGTTTGCTTCGCGACGGCGATGTGTTCGTCACTCGCAAAGACAACGCAGTGACCAATTACTTCTTGCCAGGGTACTGGCCTCATGCAGCCATGTATGTCGGCAGTGATCGTGTGGTTGAATCGCTGAAGGATGGAGTGCACGAGCGATTGATGGATTCACCGTTTGGGAATGATGCGGTCGCGTTGATTCGACCGAGGCTTGACCCAATCGCGATCAAGTCGGCAATCGAGCGAGCAGGTACGCACGTTGGAAAACCTTACGATTTCGACTTTGACTTCACTCGCGCCGATCGTCTTGTGTGCACGGAGGTGGTTTACCGCAGCTACGAAGGAATCGGTGGTTTGCGTTTTCAGTTGACCCGGCGTGCCGGCCGCGAGACGTTATCGGCCGAAGATCTGCTGAACTTGTCACTTCAAGGACAAGCGTTCGAGCAGGTCGCGGTTTATTGCCCGAAGATCAGTCAAAAAGTTCTGGTCGGGATGAGCATGACCGAGGCGCTCAGACAAACGATGGCCGAACCGCATCTCGCGTGAATTGTCCGCGGAAACTCGAGTCGGGCGGAGGATCGTCGAGGACTTTATCGCAACGCCATCAACAGATCGCGAACCTGTTCGTGAACATCCGAAGTGGCGCGGACGACCAGTACTCGCCGCATCGCGAAGTAACGGATCGCGCCGGGGCCGCCAACGGGCTCCCAGAAGTCGGGTGCCACGACACGCTGGATCAGTTCGACAAGTTGCCAACCGTTGTCACCCAGAGCGCCGCCTCCCTGGCCGCCCACCGCATCGCTCAACTCGGGTCCGTTCTGGGAAAGGGCGGCGGCGATCACCGAGTCGATTTCGGCCGCCAGGTCGCTAGGTTTGGGAACTTCATCTCGCTTCAACTGTCGCTGGCGACGCTCGGCGATACTGATCAACCGGCGGCGAACCTTGGCGGCATCGCCCTTGAGCATTTCGCTGGTGGCATAACGATCGTCACTGCGCAGCACAACGTACAAGTCACACAGAGCCGCGGTCGCTGCATCCTTTGCCTGCTCGTCCTCGGTAACGGCTTCGTGACGAAGCAGATCGCGGGTCTGTTGGCGGAGTACGGTTGTCGAGACTTCGGCAACAACGGATTGCCCACCGAATGACAGAAAAAAAACGCTCAGGGCAAACAAGGATCGAGTTGCTAAACTGGGGACTCTACCCCAGTACAGATGAAGGTTGCCAAACATGGGCTTCTCCCACCAAGTAATTGAATCCGCGCGCCGGCTCGATTGTGTCCGTTTCGTCGCTGCGGGCCTGATCGTGTCGCTCAGTCTATCGCTGATCACGGATCGCACGACGGCACAGGAACCAAAATCAGAAAAATATTCAGATGATGTTGTCGCAAAGGCTGAAAAGTTTCTCGCTGATTCGGGACTACGGCGAAGCGGAAAAACAATTCAATCAACTGGTACGTCCGAGATTTCGCGAGCGATCACCGGTTTGGCGCGTGAAAAACGAGAGCTGAGACTGGTCGCCCAGGAATGGCAACAGGTTTCCGATCGATTGGCCGCGGCCAGACGGGAACTCGAGCGTCTCAATGCCCAGTATGGCGAATTGAATCTGCAGCTGGCGAGAGTCGCCGGCATCGATGTCAGCGCGAACAATCGCATCGTGGGTCTGCTCAACGCGACCAACGCCCAAATGAAAGCGTTGACGAGCGAGCGTGAAAGGTTAAAGGAGGAATTGGCGGCCAAAAGAAAAGTTTTGAACGATGAAGAAGCTGCTTACGCTGAAACCGTGCTGGCGATCCGTCGTGATTACAAGTCGGCTCGAGACGCTTTGCAGGAATCGCTCGAGGATGAAAACTTGAGAATCGCCCTCAAGGTAATGAGCGCGAATTTCGAGACACCCCTGGAAGTCACCGCCGACACAATCCTGGTGGCACTTGATAAACGAATCCAACGGATCGAGCAGGAGATCTTCAGCGAGTCGATCAAGTTGGAGACGGTTGGCGGGTCGTTGTACGTTGATGTGGTGGTTGGCAAGAAGACGACTCGAATGGTCGTTGACAGCGGTGCGACGATGATCAGTTTGCCGGTCAAAACAGCTGCGGAACTTGGGATCGTGGTCTCGGTTGACGCGAGAGAACTTCGGCTGGTGTTAGCCGACGGACGGACGATTCCGGCACGTGGAGTGACGCTGCCAAAGGTTCGAGTTGGCCAGTTCGAGGTCGAGAATGTTGAGGCCGCTGTTCTCGATGCTGTTGCTTCGGACGCCGAACCATTGCTCGGCATGAGCTTTCTCGGGAATTTCAAGTTTGAAATCGATCCGGCGGACAGCACCTTGACGTTGTTGCGTGTCAAAACGGATTGATGACCTCGCGATGTCCCGTTGTCAACGCCTCAAAACAGATCGCGCAGCGAAGAGAGTGCGAGCGGCTCGCGGGTTGCGAAGGGCTCGCCGTAGCGGCGGTCAATCAATCGCCCCCAATACGCCGCGTCGTCACGGATCCGATCGAGAAAAGTTGGCGGCTCGGTGGGTCGTCCCTCGATGAACTGACTTTTGTAAGCCTTGATCGACGCCAGCTTCTGGTCCCAATGGTCGCTGATATCGACGATCCAACTGGGCTGGACGGCCAAACGAAGATGGACGCAAAAGTAGTAATAGACTCGTTCCGGATGAAATCGCTCGCCCGGCATGTGGGTCTTGCTTAGCTTGGCCCAGAATCTCGCCGCTTCGATCAGCTCGGTTGCCGCAATGTGGTCCGGGTGTGCGTCCTGCCAGTAAGGCGCGAAAATCCAGCGCGGGCGCAACATCCGAAAATAACTGGCGACCAAGCCGCGCGCTTCGAGCGTGTGTTCGAGTTCGCGATTGGTCAACCCTGCGTTGCCACGCCAAGTTACTCCCAATGCGTCGCTCGCTGCATCCGTTTCCTGTCGCCGAATCTTCTCGCTACCGTGCGGGGTCGGCTCCCCGGTGGTCAGGTCGAGGATTCCGACACGCCAGCCTTCGGCGATCGTTTTGGCAATCGTGCCACCCATGCCCAACTCGGCGTCGTCCGGATGGGGAGCGACGACAAGAATGTCGAGCGGTTCGACCGGCGTGAGCTCAGAGGGTGATTGAGTTTGGACAACGGTATTCACAGTCGGTTCGCAATTGGAGTTGAAGCGACTGCGAATATATCCGCTGGTTCGCTACTCAGTCATCAGCCGCAGTATTTGCTGCGTCGGCGGGAGACAGCACGCTGCCTCGGAGTAACCGGATCGAGCGATTCCAGGCCGCCAGCACCGAGCCGCTGGTCAGGTCATCAAAGGCGGCGCCAAGATCGCTTTCCTCAGGCAACGTGCCTTCGGGCACGGTTGCCCCGGGCAATGTTATCCCTTCGGGTAACGTTCCGCCCGGGAGTGTTCCTTCGGGAAGTGTTCCTTCGACCGGAATCTCGACTCCAGGTGTCGTGCCTGGATCGGTAGGTTCGGTCGCGCCGGGCTGGGCTGGGTCACCTTCAACGGGTTCGGCTGGAGCTGGGCAATCTGGGTTTTCCGGGGTCTCGTCGGTCGGAGTCTCCTCGGTTGTCCCGTTCTCGTCGGTTGTCACGGGCTGAGTCGGGCTGCCGGGGACTTCTTGAGTCGGGCCAGCGGGTGTGTCGCTTGGTGACTCTTGAGTCGGGCCGCCCGGATTATCGGCGGGCGATTGGGGTGTGGTGCCGGCCTCAACGCCGTCGCCGCCCGATCCTTCGATCAAGAAATCGAGTAACTGGGTCAGGATATCGATCAAGAATTGAAGCAGTGGAAAAGGCTTTGACCAGTAACTCTCGTCGTCACCGCTATCCAGCGGCGGTTCTTGTGGGTCGGGTGCAGGATCATCGCCTGGGTCGGACGTGCCGGCGACGGTGGTATCGATCCAATCGGCAAAAGCATCGACGCGCGTGTTGAAGGCGAAGTCGCCAAGAATCGAATCGGGTTCGGTGCCCCCGGAGACCACGCAAGCGACGAACAACTCGCCCTCGATGTCGATGTATCCGGGACCGCCTGAGTCTCCGGCCGCCGTATTTGCCTCGCTTTCGTCGTCAAAGAACCAGCTGACCAGATCGTCCGTGACCTCATCGACCGTGGTCACGCCGACGCGCTTGATTCCAAACGTACCGTCGCTACCCTCGATTCCGGATCCGGTGCCGCCGAATCCGACGATGAAGAGCAAATCGCCAACCAGGGGTGTGTCGCGAAAGATCTGTGAAGGTTCGACGTCGAGAACTGGTTCATCGAGTTCCAGAATCGCGATATCGTTTGCGAACGTGAAGGCGTTGTAGTCGGGGTGGATCAGAACGTCGGCCGTTCGGTAGGTCTGGTCTCCCAATTCGAAAGTACCGTCGGCCGGCCCCTCGATGACTTCAGCGCAATGTGCCGCAGTCAGGACGTGCAATGGAGAGATCAATGTGCCGGTGCAAAAACCGCCCAGGTCGAAACTGCCGACAATTCCGACGGCGGGATAGTCGTTGGTTTCTTCTCCCAGCAGAATTCGCGGGACGCGACCCTGGGCCGATGCCAACGAGATTGAACAGAGTGAAATCAGTGCGACGAGCGCAATCGGGAAACACGAGGCGGTTCGAATGGCGTAACGCATCAATAAGCTCCGCCGGACCACGACGGCACTTTCAATGCCGCCGCGCGCTCATGTCCGAAATTTGGTTGAGAGTCCTAGGGAAAGATTGATCGAGGCTTTGAACCCCAAACGATCCAGGAAGTTCCGTGTAAACAATTTGATCGAATGATCAACTTCGCCGAGAGATTTGCTTCTCGACGGCCTCGATTGGAATCGGGATTCCGCGCAGCGTACCTTCCAGAACGATGTTACCGTTGACGATGCCTTGGAATGCGGCGACGATCATTCGTCCCCGGCGGGTTTTGACCAATTCGACCATCAACACCAATTTGTCTCCGGGGGTCACTACGCCTCGAAAACGGACTTCGTCGACACCGCCAAAGCCAACCATTGCGGCGCCCAGCAGGTCATGCTTTTGCGTGAAGTAGCTCGACAATTGAGCGACCGCTTCGAGCATCATCACCCCCGGCATCAATGGCATGCCAGGCATGTGGCCGCGCACCCAGAACTCATCGTGCGTGATTTCCTTGTAGGCGGCGCACGCGTTGCGTTCGAGGTCCTCGTAAAGAACCGCCGTCAACTGCTCCATTTCATGTCGCTGAGGATTGAGGGCCCGAATCGCCTGAATATCCGCGATTGGGTTATCAAAATCGAGCAGCGACAGGTCGATGATGAATTTACTTTTCACCACGCCTGGGCCCTTCTCAGGTCTTGATTTTCTTGCGTTTTGCTTTGCGAGCTTTGGCACTCGCAGGGCGGCGTCCGTGATTTGCTTTTTTGATTTTGTGTTGTGGCTTGGCCATCGGATGATTGCATAGAGGGGTTTTGCCGCAGAAACGCGGTGCGAATTACTGCAGATGGGACCCTCGCGAGGCAAATCGGCCACCGCCGACCCCGCGATTGAATCCGGAAAATAGCAGATTTTCTGTTCCGGGTGTAGCCTTACCCGCTTCGACTCGAATTCACCGCCAGCGGGATCGCGACGGTGCCGCGTCAAAAACGCGGTCTACAGCAGCCCCTTGGCGCGAAATTCGTTGCTCCGGCTGCGGATGTGCTGATTGGTAAGACCCGCTGCTGCGAACCGAGGGCGGTACCATTTGCTTCGACACGGTCGGAGAATTCCGCGGCGGGCCTCCGCGTGCCACAACTTCCATTCGTTTGCGTTGGTACCATCCCTGCGATGCAGCCGACGCAATCTCCGGTGGCTGATCGCTGCGGGCGACCTGAGGTCCGCTTAATGCCATCGCGGAATCGGCCGATGACGCCCGCTGAATAGCGGGATCTGCGGAGGAAAGCACTCGCCCAGCCGGCCCGCTCGAAGCGAGTGACGCGGTCGAGACGCCCGACGCCGCCAATGCGTCTTGGCCGGGAGCGGAACGCTTCGCGAATTTTTCGACCGACTGACTTCCCGAATCGACCCACGCCAACCAGTATTCCTGCAGCTCGGCAAGCGATTCGTATCCGTAGTGTTTTTTGATGTTCGCGGTCCAGGATGGCCGCTTCATGTAGTCGTGCAGAAAAGCGATGAATGTCTGCGGTCCTTGCTGGTCGATCAAAAAGCGGCACACCGAATAACCTTGCGCGTACATCGGCAGCACGTCGCTTGGATATTCCGTCATCAGGAACAATTGATTCATCGCGATGCCGCGACGCGTCCGCAAGAACTCGCGGAGTTTCTTTTCGTGCTTGTTTCGTTCCGACGCGTGCTCGACGGTCGTACAGATTCCTTCGTCAGCCCACCGCGGAAGAGGACGTCCAAAGTGTGTCGCCAAAATTGTGTGCGTTACTTCGTGGGGCAGAACGCTGTCGAGAATTCTTTCGGGCGTACCGACGACTTCCATCTGGAAATCGCTGACTGGACGCGGGTTGTAGGTCGTCACGCCCTGGGCGGCCAATCGGGGTCCGGCAACCACACGAATCGGACACGGCGTGGGCCAATCGGGCAGCGGGGCTCCGAGCCAGTGAACCGCCAAATCACGCCGATAGGTTTCCGCGGCTTCCGCGACTGCATCGGCGAGCTGTTGTGTCGGAGCGTGGATCAGAAAGTTTCTGGACCGGCTGTTCGCCGCATCGGCGGAGTTGCCGATTAGGCACGCTAGCAATGCGGTGACAACCGCGCAAAGTAACAAACGACGTTGAGATGCGGCTTCCATGCCGTGCGACTCCCCGAGATCAGGCGTTGTTGACTCATCGACGCATCGTGCGTCGGTGCAAACGAGTCGGCGGCGAGTCTACGAAATGGGTTCTGCGGCCGATAGTCGAATCTGACGTCCCGACTTGCAAGCACGTGGGACGAGCGACTGTTCGCGGAGTCCAAAGGGATCAATCGCGAGGTGGAACCGTGTTTTCCGATATTTTCTTGCTCAACGCTTTGAAATCAAACGGTTTCGCCTCCGTAGGAAACTTGTGAGCGATCAACCACCACTCCTCGGTGAAACTTGCTTGTTCGCCCGGGTCGAGATTTTCCGCAGGGCCGATCGGTTCCAGTTCAACCATGTCCTTATCGGGGTACCAAACGGAAATCGTCAGTGCGGCGAATTCGTTGTAGGCGCGTTCAGGATAGGTGCGAAAACGTTTGACGAACAATTGATCGGTCGGAGCGAGGTAAGCGAGCCACCCGGCGTGGGAATCAAATCCGAGTTTCGGATATTGCGGCGCCGCGGACACTACGATTGCTTCGTCGGTGACATCGATATTCGGATCATTCGGCGCCATCAACATCGCGCCGCCGGCGTACATCGTGTACCCGTTGGGAAACCGCCCGAGTGGGCTGCGCGGCACAACAGCGATCCCACCGCCGACCGCGAACGTTCGGCTCCAGTGACAGAGGCTGACGGGGCGCTCCGACTCGTTGATGATGGTTTGTGTGCACAGCAGCCGAGATCCCGACCGCTCGAGTTCAAATACGCGGACCAGGCGCGCGCCCGACTCGGAATCAAACTGGCTTGTCAATTTCGCCGATCGATCGCCGACCACTTCGCCTTCCCATGGCCCCATCCAGAGTACCTTTCCACGCTTGACCATTTTTTCGGGACCAATGTCAAACCGACCGGCGTTCATCGAACCGCCTTGAGCCTCTGCGCTATATCGCCATCCCTCATCACCCAGCGGCAGGTAAAGCACATTCTTGCCGTCACGCGAGTACTCGAGAACGCGACCGCCGGCGGCGGGACAAAGCATCACGGTCACTTCGCCGTTGCCAAGCCGAATGCAATCGTCGTATCCGTAGTAGTTGACCACCTCGGCGCCTTCACCGGCGAACAGAGTTGGGAGCGACAACGTCACGGTAAAGAGAGAGGCGGCAAAACATCGAAACATGTCAAGTAATCAATGTTGGTGGAAATGGCTTCATCTGGATTTCGTTGCTTCCAGCACGCCGCAGTGTACCCCGGTTGGGACGATCGCGTTGGACGTCATGCCGGCCGACGCGAGCCAATTGCGGTATTCCTCGGCGCTATAGGCACGCCCTTCGGTCAACGAAAAAAGCGCCGCCGAGTAGAGCGCTATCGGCAACGGGCCGTCGAGTGCGTCATTGAGAAAGACATCATGAATAAGCAGTCGTCCGCCGAGCGGCAATGCATTGGCACAGCGCGTGATCAGCGCTTCGCACTGTGGCACGTCCCAATCGTGCAGAATGTTGGACAGCAGAATGACATCGGCGCCGGCTGGCAATTCGTCCGCGAACATGTCGCCGGCGACCAATTCGGTTCGATCCAGCACGCTGTGTTCGCGCCCCATTTCCTCGGCGATTTTCAGCACTTCAGCTCGGTCCAGTACGATTGCGCGGAGCTGTGGGTTTTGTTGCAGAAGAGCGTAGCTGTAAATCCCAGTGCCACCTCCGATATCTACGATCAGTTTCGATCCGTCGAGATCCACCGCGCGGGCCAGCGCGGGGGCGACGTTCTTTGCACGCCCGGCGAGCGCGAGGGTCAGGTGTCGCGCTGAGTCCTCGTTGTCCATCGCCGACTTGATCCCGTCGCGATAGATAAATGCGGCCCCCGAATCGTCGCGGCCGGGTGGTTTGTTGGATTTCAAAAGTTCGACCATGCCCAGTACGCCGGGTGAACTCGCAGCCAGGCCGACGTAGTCGCCAACATCGAATTCTACGCCGGGGACAAGATGTTCAGTCGCCAGATCTGTCAGCGACAACTTCCCGCCGGTTTGCGTTATCAACCCCATTGCTCGAAGCGCCGTGATCAAGACAGTTGCAGGTCGATCCTCGAGGCCGAGAGTCGATCGCAGCTCCTGAAAGCTCTGCGCTCGTTTGGCCAGACAGGCGAAAACGTCAAAGTGGGTGACCGCGGCGGTCAGTAGCTCCGAGCCGTAACTGCCTCGAAAGAGTTCGAAGATAGGCGTCGGGTCGACTTTAGGATTTTCTAATGCGTTGCGAGTCATTCGATTGCCAGCAGGATGGAACGCTTTTAGACTCCGAAGGTTGTAAACGGGGGATCAACCGCCGAAAAGAGCCGGAGAGTCTGTTCCATGGTCGAACTTCGAAATCGGATGAGCACGGGCGTCATCGCCACCGCGTTGGCAATCAGCGTCATTGTTTTAGCCGCAATCAAAATCGAGCCTCTTTACGCCCAACGTCCGAACATTCTGTGGATTACTGCCGAAGACATGAGCCCGACATTAGGGTGCTACGGCGACGATTTCGCGACGTCACCGAACATTGACCGCTTCGCCCGACAGAGTACGAGATACACCCATGCCTTTGCGTCGGCTCCCGTTTGTTCGCCGTCGCGTGCGTGTTTGATCAATGGTGTGATTGCGACGACCCAGGGCACGCACGCGATGCGATCTCTTTTTCCATTGCCAAAGAACATGACGGGGTTTCCGGCGTTGTTGCGCCAGGCCGGATATTACACAACAAACAATGTGAAGACCGATTACAACTCGGCTGCGGAATCGTCGATCATCGAGGCATCCTGGGACGATAACAGCGAGACGGCGCACTGGCGGGGCCGCACTGAGGATCAATCCTTCTTTGCTGTTTTCAACTTAATGACGTCGCACCAATCGCGAACGATGGTGTGGCCATACGAGCAGTTCGTCGAGGAAGTTCAAAGCAAGCTTCGCCCCGATATGATTCATGACCCGGCCATGGTACCTCTGCCTCCCTACTATCCGGACACGCTGCTGGTTCGCCAAACGGTGGCCCGTTACTACGACTGTGTGGCGGTAATGGACCAGCAGGTCGGCGAGCTGTTGGCCGAACTCGATGCCGACGGGCTTACCGAAAACACAATCGTCTTTTTCTTTTCCGATCATGGAAGCGGAATGCCCCGTCACAAACGAGTTCTCTACGATTCCGGGACGCACGTTCCACTGTTGGTTCGATTTCCGGAACAGTATCGAGGTCACTCGCCTGGTGCAGCGGGCGAACTCGAGGACCGATTGGTCAGCTTCGATGATTTTGGGCCTACGGTTCTGAGTCTCGCCGGAATCAAATCGTTACCTGCCTACATGAAGGGCCGTCCATTCCTTGGTCCACTGCGAACGCCACCGCGTAACTTTCTCGTTGGACACCGTGATCGTGTTGATGAAATGGTTGACATGGCACGCAGCCTTCGCTCACACGATTACCTCTACATTCGCAATTTCATGCCGCATCTCGGGTACAACCAACCAAGTGCCTGGATTGATCAGGGGGAGATACGCGGTGAGTTTTACAAGCTTGCTGAATCGGGTAATGCGACGCCGGCCCAGGCCCAGTACTTGAACGGTATCCGAGAGAGCGAAGAACTTTACGATTGTGCTGCAGATCCATTGAATCTGAACAACCTCGCCGATTCGTCGAAGCACGAAGAGGTGTTGGCGAGGATGCGATCGACATTAGCCGATCACATGCTGCAATCACGTGACCTTGGATTGGTACCGGAGATCGAGATGTGGCGGCACGTACGCGACAGCGGGATTCCGCCGATGGAATGGTCCGCGACGGACGAATTTGAGCCCGACTCGCTGCTTCACGCAGCCCAACGGGTCGGTTCGGATGACTACGATGCAATCGCTCGATCGATCGAAGACCCCAGCGCGGCGGTGAGGTATTGGGGGGCGGTCGCTTGCAGTGCCGCAAAAGATTTGCCGCTGCCGTTAATCGAGCGACTCGCCGGACGGCTTGATGACGAGTCGCCGGCGGTCCAAATCGAGGCTGCCACCGCGCTTGTTCGGCACGGCCTGAGAAAGTCCGAGGCGTTGGGCGTACTTGTGAAACTTCTGGATCATTCCGACCAGACGGTAATTTTGCATGCCGCCCGTGCGATTGAATTGCTGGGCGAAGAGTCGACGCGAGGTGCAATGCGCCGTCTGGCCGATCGTTTCGAGAACGAACCGGGCGACCTTGCCTGGTTCATTCGTTTCTCAACGACCGGTTATCTGCAACGGATCCAGTGACCTTGTCGCCGCAGGGCGTGTTCAGCGTTACTCTTTTCGACCGAGCTGTTCCTTCAGCGAAGAAACCTGCTTGCGCAAGGCATTGAGTTCTTCCGTCATCTCTCGCATTGAATGTGCGGATCCCCTGTCCCTGTCCTCGTCGGGTCTTTCTCGTCCGCGTGCCTGTCCGTCGCGTTCGCGATCACGCGTCTCGGCGCCTTCGCGACGTCTTTCCAGGTTGCCACTCAAATTGCGTTCGAGTTCTTCGGCGCGCCGCCGGATCGCATGAGCCATGTCCTGCATACCGGCATGGTCGAGATGCTCCGCGGCGATCATCATGTGTTCGAGCCGCTGCATGGCATGACGATGCTGGTCTTGGTCGTAGTGATCGCCTCGCTGATCGACACGCCCGTGCTGCACGAGTTCTTCGAGTTGTTGTTCGGTCTCCTTGATCTCACGTTGGATTCGATCGACGCGTTCTTCGTCCGCGTCGTCCCCGAGTTTTTCGCGCATGTTCCGCAATTCTTCCAGACGGCCGCGCATTTGAGCGATGTAGCGTTCGCGTTGCATGTTGGCCTGGCGAGGCACGTAGCCTTCACGTCTGCGCTCGGATCGAGGCGAATCGGCATCCCGTTCGCCGTCGCGGGCGCGCTCGCCCTCACGGCGGCGGTCCTCGTCGCGCGGGCGATCCGCATCGCGATCACCATCACGCGGGCGGTCACGTTCGGCTCGGCGCTGCTCCTGATCAGATTTTGATTGCTCATCTTGTTGGGGGGCGGGCGCCGCGGTGGCGACTGTCACAAAGAGCCCGGCGATCGCTGTCATCACGAATGTCTTGAACATGTTTTCTCTCACGAAAGGGCGTAGAATCTCGAACATTGTCACTGATGCCGCAGGGGTCGGCAACTCTTTTGGCACCACCGCATCTGCATTGTCGCCAATGTACAGGAATCAACCGCTCAAGCTTCACGATTGCCAGCGTCACGGGGATGGCGGCGGCAGCGAATTATTCGTGGTCGAGGGCGATTCAGCGTCGAAATCGGTTTGCCGCGTGCGGGATTCCGAATCGCAGGCGGTCTTGCCGATGCAAGGAAAACCCCTCAACGCATGGAAGGCCAGCCGGGCGGCGGTGGAGCGTAACGAGTGGCTCGCAGCGTTGATCGATGCGCTCGGCGCGAATTGGGATGATGCATTTGATTTGGGACGACTCCGATACGACCGCGTGATTCTTTTGTTCGATCCCGACGCCGACGGCATTCACTGTGCTGCATTGATGTCAATGTTCTTTTATCGGTGGATGACCCCACTGGTCGACGCGGGACGGCTGAATGCGATTCAGCCGCCGCTATACGAGATATCGGCGAGCCAGACGGGGGAGACAGTCCACGCTTACAGCCCGCCGCATTACCAGCGCTTGTGCGAAGCGCTCGAAGAGAAACAGATTTCCTTTCACTCGCGTCGCTACCGCGGGTTAGCGAGCATGAATGAATCCACATTGGTTGAAACGTGCGTTAGTCCGGAGACTCGTAACCTTCAGCCCGTCATGCCCGCCGACGCGGAGGCTGCGATCCGGGTCTTCGGCGGTAACGCTTCGTAAGTCATTGCTCGCTGTGGTTCGCAAGCCACTGCGTCAATTTCTTTGAGAGTGCTTCGGACGTCGAGCGATACTTTGGCTGGCCGGAAAGATTCGTCATCTCGAATGGATCGTTGGCAAGGTCAAACAGCTGAGTGCGTTCGACCAGTGGATACTGGATCAATTTCCATCGTTGCGTTCGGATCATTCGTTGGCTGTCACGAAAATAGCCGACGGCGAATTCGTAGAGACTCTCACGATTCCCTTGGATCACTGGTACCTGGCTCTTCCCGTCGACCGCAGGGACTTCGATTCCGGACAACTCGCAAATAGTGGGAAAAATGTCCCGCAAGTAGGCGAGGCCTTCCACTTTTTTCCCGACGGGAATATTGGGGCCGGCGAAGATCATGGGCACTCGGATCGTATGCTCGTACATGTTCTGTTTTCCCCGCAGGCCGTGGCTGCCCATCGCCAGCCCATGGTCGCTGCAGAAAACGACGATCGTCGAGTCGGTTTTTCCGGCGCGATCGATCGCTTCGACAATGCGCCCGATCTGGGCATCCATGTGCGAGACCACGGCGTAGTAAGCCGCAATGTCGGCACGTACGACCTCCTTGGTCCGCGGCATCGGAAGCAACACTTCATCGCGGCCGCCCTGGTTTCCGTGATCAAACGGATGTTCCGGAATGAAGTTCGGCGGAATTGGAATCTGGTCGGCTTTGTAGCGTCCGTCGAACCCAGGTGGGATCAGCAGTGGATCGTGGGGTGCGGTGAAATTAAGGTGAATGAAAAAGGGAGAATGAGATTCCTCGACAATTTGAATCGCTCCATCCGCAATCAGTTCGCTGATCTCGGGCGTCAGTCCCACCCCCAGTTCGGGCAGTGGACGGTCCGTCTCGTCACGAAAAATCCATCCCCGATAACCAGAAACTTCGTGACCGCGATAATCAACTTGCGGTTTCCACCATTTGCCTCCGCCACCGGTAAACAACCGCTTGGTTCGGTCGTATCCGTGTCTGGCGGGGCGTCCATCGTTATGCCATTTCCCGACATACCAGGTTTGATAGCCCTCGCGGTGAAATGGTTCGGGCAGCGTCGGCAACTTTGGATCGATCACGCGCCCAAAGTCAAAGACGCCGTTGCGCAGTCCGCTGGATCCGGTCAGAATCTCCGCGCGACTCGGGGTGCAGATCGGGTTAGCACAGATGGCATTAAGAAACGTGGTCCCGCGAGCAACGAGGCCGTCGATCGCCGGCGTCTGGATCACTGAATTCCCCAGTGCCGCGATTGTGTCGCTGCGTTGGTCATCCGAAACAATCAAAAGCACATTGGGATGTTCAACAGCGACAATGTCGCCGATCGAACAGAGCACAGTGACGAGGGCCACGCAGATTCGACCCGGCATGTTTGTTTCCTCGGCTGGAGCATCTTAAGGGGTTACCGCCAAAGCTGGCTAAGAAAGTCCTACAATGATAGCTGTGTCCAACCATGCACGTCGCAACTTCGAGCCGCGATGACCGATTCACCGATCGACGCTACCTTTCACCCGGAGTTGATCGATGAGGATGTGTACGTCGCCGAAAATGCGTTTCTGTGCGGCCACGTGCGCATCGACCGCGGCGCGAGCGTGTGGTTTGGCGCGGTGATCCGCGGTGACACCGAACAGGTCGTCATTGGTGCGGAATCGAATGTGCAAGATCTCGCCGTGTTGCACGCGGACCCGGGATTCCCGTGTCGGGTAGGTCGAGGTGTCACCATCGGCCATGGGGCTGTGGTTCACGGGGCAACGCTCGGCGACGGAGCCATGATTGGGATTCGCGCCGTTGTACTCAACGGAGCTTCGATAGGTCCAGGTGCGATCATCGGTGCGGGTGCAGTGGTAACCGAAGGGTGTGAAATCCCCGGAGGACATTTAGCGGTTGGTGTGCCAGCGAAAGTCATTCGAGAATTAAGCGCCGCGGACAGGGAACGCACGCGGCACGCCGCGGAGCATTACGTGCGTGCGGCTGCGATTTACCATGGCAGGAAATGATCTGAGTCAGCGGTGATTCCGCGAGTCACGTTGTTCTGCACGCGGCGGCGACCGCACAACCTGAGCAGTCGCTTCCGCATCCGCCCCCCTGCTCTGTCCCACAGTCCGGACCACAGCCGTCGCGTAACAGCTTGGCGAAATGTCGCGTTCGCACGATCGATTCGTAACGATCCGCAATCTCGCGTGTGACCGACTCGGCGACTTCATCGACGGGACCGAGAAAATGCAGAATCAGCGACCCGCCGTCGAAAAGCTGGTCGACGTCCAACAGAACAGCAGGCGAACGAATCCGCGTCAGTGCCGCCCGGCATGACTCAACCGCCTCGCGCTTGTGCCGATCGAGCCGGCGAATCAGTAGTTCGTCTTCATCGGTCGTGGGACGTAGGATCCGCACCGATGGCGGTTGATCGACGTCCGAATCGAGCGTCCGCACGATTTCCCCAAGTTCAATCCCGCGAGGCGTACGGACGATCACCCGCTGTCCACGGTCAAGCGTGACCGGGGTGGTCGCGATGTGGACTTCGGCGAGCGAACCAATGCGGACGATGCAACAATTCATACGAAGCGGCAGAAAGAAGACGACTTGTCGAACCGGGTCGGTCTGCTCACCATGGTGGCTGATCCGGCGTTTCATTGCAAATATCGTGTGTTGTCTGTCCACCTTCCGATCCCGTTTTTTCGAGTCGATCCATGTCGTTGAATCTTGATACAGCCCAGGAAAACCAGTTGGGTGTGGACCGCTATCAACGCCTTGCCGACGACGTGCTCTCAGGAAACGAAATCAGTCGCGATGACGCGCTTTCGATCTTGGCGGCGCCCGATGCCGACGTACTTGCGATTCTGGCGGCGGGATTCCGTATTCGGCAACGCTTCTTTGGCCGTTCGGTGCAGCTGTACTTCCTGATGAACGCCAAGAGTGGACTTTGTCCTGAGGATTGTCATTACTGCAGTCAATCGAAAATATCGAAGGCCCCGGTTCCCAAGTACAACATTCTCAAACGTGACCAATTACTCGAGGCTGCGGAACTGGCCTCCCAGCGTGGCGCGAAGACGTATTGCCTGGTGATCTCGGCACGCGGTCCAAACGAGCGCGAGATCAGCGCGGTTGAAAAAATCGTGCCGGAGATCAAGGAAAAGTACGGGCTCGATATCTGTGCTTGCCTGGGACTGCTCTCACGAGACCAGGCTGATCGTTTGAAAGCTTGCGGCGTCGATCGTGTGAATCACAATCTGAACACGAGCGAAGATTTTTATGACGACATTTGCACGACGCATACGTACGCCGATCGCGTGGAAACGTTGCGGAACGTCCGCGACGCCGGGATGGAAATGTGCAGCGGCGGCATCATCGGCATGGGAGAAAAGAACGAAGACATCGTGTCGATGGCGTTCGATTTAAGGGAGCTTGGTGTCCAGTCGATCCCACTGAATTTCCTCAACGCGATCGAAGGAACTCCCCTGGAGGGCAACAGCGATCTGACTCCCAATCGATGTTTGAAAGCGTTGGCGATGTTCCGTTTCGTCAACCCGGATCGTGAGCTGAGGATTTCGGGCGGTCGCGAGATCCATCTCCGATCGCTGCAGCCACTGGGGTTGTACGTCGCCAACAGCGTTTTTGTCGGCGACTACCTGACTACCAAGGGACAGGCTCCGCAGGCCGACTACGACATGATCCGCGATCTGGGATTCGAGGTCACACAGTCGGCCGGGGAAGCCTGATCGCATCGCGGTTCCGCATCGCAACGCGATTGCACCATCTACTTCACATTTCCTGCGGTGACGCCGGGCCAATCGTCAGTCCGAAACGGAGTCATCGGAAGTCCTTCGTTGCTCTGCACGTTGCAGATCGGATTGTCAGCCCAGGCATACCGGACCGCCGCCGGGTCTTCGACTTCGTCACTCCATACCTCGATCGTGTCGCGCGAGGTGATTTTTGCGTTCGCGTGAATGAATTTCTTGTCATTGGCGGCGATCGTGAATCCGATCGGTTCACGAACATCAAAGGTGTCCAGTCCGCCGCCGACGTGATCAAATTTCAAGATCGCGCGGTTGCCCTTGATTTCCAGCGATTCAAAGTTGGGGCTGCGATACGGAATATCAATTTCGTAATCATTTGCAAGCGCCCATCGTGCCAGCCGTTTGGCGACATCCTGTTTGTTCTTGGGGTGAATATCGGACGCTTCGCCGAGATCGATGATCACCGCTTCGCCCGTGTTAGGCAGCTTTGCCATCGTCATCGTTTGCGCCTCGCGGAGTTCTGCCCATTCGCTTTCGGCAGGCTCGTCCACCTCTCCTTTGTAGTCGGCGAGTTGAACCCAGTAGAACGAGAAGTCATCCTGGCCCCAGTGATCACGCCAAGTTTGAATCATCAGCGGAAAAAGGTCACGGTATTGGTAGGCGCGACCCGCATTCGATTCACCCTGATACCAAATGGCGCCGCGAATGGTGTAGCCGAGGATCGGATGCAGGACTCCGTTATATAAATTTGCGGGACGATGGTTGCTGCCGCGTTGGTCACGCGGTGCACGCGGTTTGGGACCTCTCTTGTTCTCTTCCCATTTCTGAACTTGCTCTTTCCACTTGGCCAACGCGGCGTCGTGATCGTATTGTGCGACCGTCGAATCCCACTTGTCGAGAAGTTCGTCGAATTGACCGGCTTCTTCGAGCACGTCGCGGCGAATCCACGCCTCGGCCGCCGAACCGCCCCAGGCGTTATCAATCAATCCGACAGGAACGTCGAGTGTTTGGTGGAGTTGTCGCCCGAAGAAATATCCGACGGCCGAAAAACTTTTGACTGTCTCCGGCGTGCATGCTTCCCACTTGCCATTGAAATCGTTCAGCGGTTCCTGAGAGGCAACCTGCGGTACGGAGATGAGTCGAATGTTCGGAAAATTGGCCGACAGCGATTCGAGGTCGGGATCGTTCGCCCGCAACACGTCCCATGCCATGTTCGATTGGCCCGAGCACACCCAGACTTCACCAACGAGCACGTCGCGAAATGTATGTGACTGATCCGCATCGATGACCAACTCGTGCGGCCCGCCGGCTGGCAGCGGGTCAAGTACAACGTCGAACCGTCCTTCGCTATCCGCCTTTGCCGAGGCCGAATGTCCCGCCATCTCGACGCTGACTTCCGTACCCCCCTGGGTCCAACCCCACACGCGGATAGGTTTGTCACGCTGGACCACCATCGAATCGCCGAACACAGGCGAGAATTTCAGCTCGGCAAGGCCGACGCTGGGAACCATCATTAGCAATGCGAGAGCAATCGATCGAATCATGTTGAAATCCCGTAGCAAAAAGGGACAGATTTGTAGGTGCGGAAGCGGTGCATGATAACTGAGGCGATCCAGGGATGCAGGTCGCCGGTGAAAATGTGAATTGGGCGTCAAGGCTCACGGATCGTTAAACTGTTCGCGTCACTCCCCACATGCATTTTCGAAATCGGCACGCCTGAATCGGTCCCGATGCAATCAAGAGAATTCCACCATGAATCGACGATCGTGCTTCATCTTTTTCCTGATCGTGGCCGCGGGCGCCAGTGATGCCTCGGCCGCACGACCCAACATCCTGATCGCGATTTCGGACGATCAATCGTTTCCACACGCATCGGCCTACGGGGAAGATGCCATTGCGACGCCGGCGTTTGATCGGGTCGCAAAAGCGGGTGTCCTTTTCCGCAACGCCTTTACCCCGGCGCCCGGTTGCAGCCCGATGCGCGCAGCGTTTCTGACAGGCCGTGAAATCTGGGAGATCCGCGAGGCTGGTACTCATGCCAGTTTTTTTCCTACCGACCTGCCGGTTTTCACGACCCAATTGGCCGATGCTGGATATCACGTCGGCATGACCGGCAAGGGTTGGGGGCCGGGGCGTGCCGAAGGTTGGCCAACGAATCCGGCGGGAAAGGCATATGGCAAACGGACAATGAAGGCGCCGGCCGGAATTCGAAATACCGACTACGCCGCGAATTTTGATGATTTTCTCTCTGACCGGTCCGACGAGCAACCTTTCTGCTTCTGGTTTGGTTGCAGCGAGCCGCATCGGACCTACCAACGCGGCATCGGAAAGAAAAACGGAATCGACCCGAGCAAAATTGATCTCCCGGGGTTCCTGCCCGACAGCGATGAAGTTCGATCGGACGTTGCCGACTACATGTACGAAATTCAATGGTTCGATTCACATCTCCAGCGGATGCTGGATCGACTTGAGCAAACTGGTGATCTCGACAACACGCTGGTGATCGTTACCAGTGACAACGGGATGCCTTTTCCTCGAGCCAAGGCGAATCTCTACGAGTACGGAATCCACATGCCGATGGCAATCAGTTGGCCGGCAACGATTCCGGCGGGCCAGGATACCGATGATCTCGTCAGTTTGATTGACGTAACGCGCACGATATACCATGCCGCCGAGGTTTCGCCGAAACAGGCCGACCAGATGCGGGGACATAACTTGTTGCAACGGTATACGCGTCCATCGGATCCGTCCGCGCCCCCGCGTCGCGCTGTTTACAGCGGTCGCGAAAGACATTCGTCCTCACGTTTCAACAGCCTCGGTTACCCATGTCGGTGCATTCGTACCGACACCCACCTGTACATTCGCAACTATGCTCCCGAGCGTTGGCCGGCCGGGACGCCGCAAAAGTACGACAAGGCGACCTACGACGCCGAAGGCAATCTGACTACCAGCGTGCTCGGTGCGGAGCATGGCGGCTACCATGACATCGATGACGGTCCCACGTTGCAATGGATGATTGCGAACCGAGAAAAGCCTGAGGTAAAAAGACTTTTTCAGGCGGCGGTTGGGATGCGTCCGGCGGAGGAACTTTACGATGTCACCCGCGATCCAGCTTGCCTTGAGAATCTCGCCGAGACTGCGGAGTTCAAGAACATCAAGGATGATCTGGCGAAGCGGCTTCGCGAATACCTGCAAAGCACTGGTGACCTGCGCGAAACGGATCCCGATGCGGCGCATGTCTGGGAAACCTATCCCCGAATCAGTTCGCTGAGGTGGTTTCCAGTGCCGCAATGGGCCGCGCAGGATCCGCAGCGCGTGCCCGATCAGGATTGGCTTGAGAAGAAACGGCCACGCAAGGCGGCTGAAAAATAACGTTAATTGTGGAATGCCGACCGGAGAAACCTTGGCGCGGCTTCCATCCGTGGAATGCTCGGACCGCGCTGGGTCTCCCAACAAGGCCCAGTTCGAGAGGCCCAGTTCGAGAGACTCAGTTCGAGAGACTCAGTTCGAGAGACTCAGTTCGAGAGACTCAG